>JANQPK010000223.1 GCA_028289505.1 Cyclobacteriaceae bacterium | reverse complement strand
GTTTTTCCTACAGGATCATTTTAATATTCCTGATTATTTCATAGCGGATGTTTTCGTAAATTTCAAAGTCGGTAGGGCCCTTTTATTTGCCAAGCTGGTTTTTGCAAATCAGGGTCTTGGTATACCTGGTTATTTTACTGCCCCTTACTACTTGGGTCAGCAAAGAGTTTTCGATTGGGGTATTACTTGGCAATTTTATGATTAATACATGCATATGTTAGGCTTAAAACTTCCAACTGATCCCAGATGGGTGGATATCGCAAAAAAAAACATTGAGGATATATTGGTAGATCATGCCTATTGTGAACAAAAGGCAGCTTCCTCTTGCATATCTTTGATTGTTCAGTATCCTGAATACCAGGAGCTGGTAGATGTTTTGACACCGGTTGTAAGCGAGGAATGGGAACACTTTCAACGAGTAATTGAACAGCTTAAGAAAAGGGGATACGCCTTGGGCGTTCAAAGGAAAGACCAGTATGTAACCGCTTTGCTACAGAATATCCCAAAAGGAGGTTCTAGAAGTGAGCAGTTGGTAGAGCGATTGTTGGTAAATGCCTTGATCGAGGCCCGCAGTTGTGAACGGTTCAAATTGCTATGGCAGCAGATCGAAGATGAGGAGTTAAAGCAATTTTACCACGAGTTGATGGTATCAGAAGCAGGACATTACAAGAATTTCATCAAGTTGGCCAAGAAGTACCTTGACCCGGTGAAAGTTCAAGATCGCTGGGAACGGTGGTTAGACATCGAAGCTGGGATTATATCCGATCTGGAGGTCCGGAAGGACAGAATGCATTGATCAAGTTTTTTGCTTCTTCTTTTTAGCAGCGGGAAACAGGATGTTATTGAGAATAAGCCTATATCCAGGGGAATTGGGATATAGGTTTAAGTCCGTTGGCTCTTCATGCACCAGATGTTGATAATCTTCGGGATCATGTCCCCCATAAAAGGTCCAGAAGCCTTTGCCGTAAATTCCATGAATGTATTTGGCTTCACCAATTGATTTGGTTTCACCCATAATTACCACATCTCCTTTAATTAAGCTTTTGCGATATGCAGTGGTTTGCCCCATAAATCCTTTGATTATCCTGGTATGGTTTTGGGTCAGCATGGTAGGTATGGGATCCCATTTCGCAGAGAATTCAAACAATGAAAAATAGTCATTATCCTCTCTCAATCCACGGCGGCCTTTAGGTGGCCCGGTATCGATATTGGAATACTCATACATCAGCGGGTTTTGCTCTAGGATGAAGTCCTCAAAAGCAAAGGTCTGACTGTAATCCAACTTCTTTTGGGCCATGGGGTCCGCTGCGTCTCCGTCAAACATACTCTCGATCATATCTACTGTTTGCCCAGCCAGCGCTATGTCGTAGGTATCTGTTGCAGAACACATGGCAAACAGGAACCCTCCACCTGCCACGAAGTCACGAATGTTGGTTACAATGGCCAGCTTCAATTGAGAAACTTTCTCAAAACCGTGCTTCTTTGCTGAAGCCTCGTATTCCTGCTGTTGTTTGATATACCATGGATAGCTGCGATACATCGAATAGAACTTTCCGTATTGACCTGTGAAATCTTCATGATGCAAGTGTAGCCAATCGTACTTGGGTAATTCTCCAAACATCACCTCATCATCAAATACCACATCATAGGGTATTTCAGCGTAGGTTAATGCTAGAGTTACAGCATCATCCCAAGGCTGTTTACTTTTTGGAGAATACACTGCAATCTTGGGATACTTTTCCAACTTCATAATATCCGTATTAGAGGCAGGGCTACTGATCATTTCCACAATTTGATTGGTCTCTGCATCGGATATCACCTGGTAGCTTATATTTCTTACTATTAGTTCATTCTCAATCCTTTGAGCATACTTGGTCATAAAACTGCCACCTCTATAGTTGAGCAACCAATCCACTTCTATTTCATTCTGCAGGATCCAGTAAGTGATGCCATAAGCCTTGAGATGATTGGTCTGGGTTTCGTCCATGGGAATAAGCAGATAGGAGGCCTTCATTCCCAATGACATGAAAAAGGTACAACTCAACAATATGATCAGACGTTGCATAAACATGACACTCAATGTTATCTTTATAACGAATTAAATTTAATTAAGATATAGCTTTTACCGATGGACTTGGCGGAAAACATACGTGTTGGCATCCGCAATATTAGAGCGAATTTGCTTCGAACAATCCTCACCGCTTTGATTATTGCCATTGGTATTAGCTCCTTAGTGGGCATCCTAACCTCCATAGATGGAATTCAAAAAGTGATCAATAGCAATATGTCCGGACTAGGAGCAAATAGTTTTGATATTGAGGAGCAGCGAGCAGACGGGCAACAACGCAGACAAGGTGTACAACAGAAAGTGTACCCACCAATTACACTTAAAGAAGCCCTGATGTTCCAGGAGAAATTCGTTAGATCCAATGAGATTAGTATTCACGCCGATGTGACCGGTACCCTGGAAGTCAAACGGCTTTCAAAGAAAACCAACCCCAATATTTCGTTAACCGCAACCAATCAACATTATATTGTTTCGAAGGGTCTTGATGTAGCGCTTGGACGAAACTTTACCGCTAGAGAGGTTGAAAGGGGAAGTAATGTGGTGATCATAGGGGATGGCCTTAGATCTGCACTTTTTGAAGATAATGAAGAAGCCCTCAACCAGGGTATTTCCTTTTTTGGAACCAGTTATCGGGTTATCGGAGTGTTGGATAAAAAGGGAGGTTTCTCTGGACCAGGAGCGGACAGGAGAGTGCTGGTACCTTTGGTAACTGGCAGCAGATTATTTACATGGCGTGACCCCAGATACAGAATCAGCGTGTACATGGAAGATCCTACCGAGATAATTTCAGCAATGGGAGATGCCACCGGCATCATGCGATCCATTCGTAAAGATCAAATTGGTAAAGAGAATAGCTTTAACATAGAGCGAAGTGAGTCTTTAGCGGAAAACTTAGCCGATATATCCGGTAAAGTAAGGCTTGCCGGCGGAGTAGTAGGTTTTATTACGCTGTTGGGGGCATCTATAGCATTAATGAATATTATGATGGTTTCTGTGACCGAGAGGACCAGAGAAATCGGTGTTCGGAAAGCACTGGGTGCCACTCCCCAGAGGATTAAAGAACAATTCTTGATTGAAGCTATCGTGATCTGCCTGCTTGGTGGGCTGGCGGGAATTTTTCTGGGAATATTGATTGGTAACTTGGTGGCGAATTTAATAGGCGAAGGTACCTTAATTATACCGTGGGTTTGGATGATCCTAGGAATTATTGTCTGTGTTGCGGTTGGACTAATCTCTGGAGTGATTCCGGCAAACAAAGCAGCAAAACTTGATCCTATTGAATCCCTGCGATTTGAATAGGTTGGGAATATAGGATTTAAGTAACCGGTTGGTATTTTGGTAGCTGTCCTACCACATGTCCTGTGCTTGATATTTCATCCAAGTAAACCTCAACCTCCTGGTTGATCAGGCCTACTTCAGCGGGGACTCCCACTCTAATATAGTTTTCGGTAAACCCAAAAATCAGGTTACCTGAAATATCATCTTCAATCAATACTCTACGGGTTTCGTGCAGATGGTTCTGATAAAAAGCCCTGCGTTTTTTATCAGACAGAATTCTAAGCATTTTGGAACGCTGATGCCGTGTCTGTACCGGAACCACCTCCGAATAGTCAATTGCAGGAGTATTGGGTCGCTCGGAGTAGCTAAAAACGTGCAGGTAGCTAAGTGGTAACGCTTTAATGAAATCATAAGTCTCCAGAAAAAGTTCATCAGTTTCACCTGGAAACCCTACCAATACATCAGCTCCGATACAGCATTCGGGCATTGCGGCTTTAATCATGGCAATCCGGTGCTGATACAAGTCAGTGAGATACCTTCTTTTCATCTTCTTGAGAATGGTGTCACTGCCTGACTGCAATGGTATATGAAAGTGAGGTACGATTATCTTTGAATTAGCAACCAGATTTACAATCTCTTCGGTTAATAAATTGGGTTCAATAGATGAAATTCTAATTCGATTTATGCCCTCTAAGTCAGAAAGCGCTTTTAGTAGGTCAATGAATCTGTATTCTCTGGTTCCATTGATAATTCCAAAGTCACCGGTATTCACACCAGTTAAAACAATTTCTTTGCTGCCAGCATCTCTGATTTTACGTGCCTGCTTCAGTACATGCTCAATAGTATCACTTCGACTTTTACCGCGAGCCAAAGGGATTGTACAGAAACTGCAGTTGTAGTCACATCCGTCCTGTACTTTTAAGAAAGACCTGGTTCTGTCGCCTGAGGAGTAAGAGGCTTGATACTCCTTTACTGAATTAATGTCACAGGCCATCACTTTTGGTAATTTGATACGGTTTAGGGACCTAAGAACTTCTAGCAACCTAAATTTCTCTGAGGCTCCCAGTACTAAATCCACCCCATCAATTCGGGAAATCTCTTCTGGTTTCAATTGAGCGTAACAGCCAATTATAATCACCGTGGACTTTGGAGAAACTTTTTTGGCATCCCTGACGATTTTACGACATTTCCGATTGGCATTTTCGGTAACAGAGCAGGTATTGATTACGAAAATATCCGGAACGTCCTTAAACGGTACTTGGCTGAAACCACCATCTTTAAGCTGTCTAGCCAAAGTGGAAGTCTCGCTGAAGTTCAGCTTACATCCCAGAGTGTAAAATGCTACCTTTTTCATACCAGTGCACAAAGGTAGCTATTTGTTAAGATAATCTTGATAGGTCAACTGTAAATGCGCCCTGGCCCGTATGAGGTTCTCCTCTTCCATGCCTTCAGTTTTCACCAACACTTTATCACTTGGATGATCGTACACTAAGTAATCACCCTCTTGAACATATCCAATCCCTTCGTTATAGATATAGAATGCACCAGATTCAGTTGATGAATTCATGATATTGCGACTCCATTTAAAATCATGGTTGCCAATTCCCAGTTGACTTAGTAGTGTCATTGGTAAGTCGGTCTGACTGCAGGTTTTATGAACCACTGAATCTTTAACTTTTAATGCCCCACCTAACCATAGCATTGGAATATGAAACCGGTCTTTTTCATATCTGGGATTATCTCCCAACAATCGATGACCGTGGTCGGCCAGGATGATGATCAAGCTACTATCATACCAGCTTTGTTGTTTAGCCTGTCGAATGAAACTGCCAAGAGCCTGATCTGTATAATACAAGGCGCTTTTGTATTGATTTTCTAGGTCATTCCCAGGAAATTGGGAATCTACTGGAATGTCGAACGGTTCGTGACTGCTTAGAGTAAATACCACATTGAAAAAAGGTTGAGGTTGATCCGAGATATCTCGTAGTGCTTTTTCAAGTAAAATGTGGTCATGAGCTCCCCATTTTGAGTTCATGTCACTTTTATCAAAGGAATCTTTACCCACAATAGTGTTAAAGTTGGCATTGATCAAATAGCTTTTGATATTGGCAAATTCCAGCTCACCACCATGGAAATAACCTGTATAGTAACCGTTTTCAGCCAGTGGTTTGGTGATGACCGGCAACTTTGAGGATTTAGTGGGGATTTTGATAATTGACCTTTTGGGCTGGGCTGGAAATCCGCTTAGCACCGCCACAATCCCTTTATCACTTCGATTCCCATTGGCATAGAAATTATCAAACAAGACCCCCTCTTTCATTAAAGACCTAAATTCCGGTACAACATCTGAGAATGTACCACCCAATTCCGGTATTACCTTGGAGGTCAGGCTTTCCCAGAGAATCACCACAATGTTTGGTTTAGAGTGCACCAATAACTCTCGGGAAATAGAGGTATCCTCTTGATACAATCCCTCGATTAGCTCGTTGGCCTCAGGTTCAGGCAAGAATTCATAGGGATTGGTGCGTGAGTACAATTGTTTAGTCAATGACCAGAAAAAATTCCAAGGTACATTTATGGCCGCTTGATTCGCAAAGTCGCTCTTCGAGAAGAAAGCCACACTTTGATTCATAGGGGCAAGTTGCAGACCACCCCTGATGGGTATGATCATTAAACCGGCTGCTAATAAATAGACTAAACTCAGCCCAAGTTTAGGGGTCTGCAATTGTAGAAATAGGGGCCGTAACCATTTTAAAAAGATCCAATAGCTCAATAAGAAGGTCACCACAATCCCCGTGATCAAAAGCAGATAGGGACTAGAGGCCACTGATGCGGCCATTTCACCTGGGGTATTTAAATACATGAGTGGCGTAGCATCAAAACGAAAACCCCATTCACGATATAACTCAAGGTCCGCAACAGAAATAATTGAAATCAGGATTAGAAAGAAAACCGTGATCAGACTTATAATCAAAGTAATTGTTCTGGAAGTCAACAAAGCAGATAGACTAAGTACTACTAGGATCAAGAGGGTCAGATACGCACTGAATGAGATATCCATCTTCAGTCCATGGTAGAATGTTCCTAGAATCAGTTTGGGTTCGATTTGACTACTGAGCTCATGGTGGTATAGAAGAAAGATACCCCTGAAAAGGATGAAGTAACTCATCCAGAAAGTAAAGTATGAAACCACAGCAATCAAACTGGCCTTAAGGCTGTAATAGGTATCAGCAGATAAAAAACCTGTTCCAGACCTTTTAAGAATCATTTTTGATGGGAAATCGATAAATTACCGTCTAATTTAACCAAGACAGCATCAATATTAGGAAAAAGGGCACACTATGGCATACTTAAGATACAGGGCACTGGATTTGGTACAACAAAGAACAGAGGTCAAGGTCCCATCTGCCGGTCTTAAAGTTAGTGAGTATTTTGGTGAAAATACCTTCGGATTGGCTCAGATGAAAGAAGCCTTGTCACCGGATGTATACCAACGCATCACCGAAGCTATTAGAAAAGGGATACAGCTTGATGAAGACACTGCCAATGTTATTGCCCTGGCAATTAAATCCTGGGCTTTGTCAAAAGGTGCCACACATTTTACGCATTGGTTTCAACCCCTTACAGGCGCCACTGCTGAAAAACATGACTCTTTTTTTGATGCAGGTACTGGCATGGAAAAATTTAAGGGAAGTGAACTGGTTCAACAAGAACCGGATGCATCCTCGTTTCCCAGTGGCGGGATTAGGAATACCTTTGAAGCCCGGGGTTATACCGCCTGGGACCCCAGCTCTCCGATTTTTATTCTAGAAAATACGCTTTGTATACCTACTGTATTTGTATCGTACACTGGAGAGACACTCGATTATAAGGCCCCTTTGTTGAAATCAGTGGAAGTCTTAGATCGAGCGGCCACCAGGGTTTGCAAGCATTTTGATAAGAGTATCACCCGGGTCACTCCATCACTTGGAATTGAGCAGGAGTATTTTATTATTGATAGAGCTTTGTTTAGTGCCAGGCCTGACCTGGTGATGTCAGGTAGAACCATTTTTGGTCACAATCCAGCCAGAGGGCAGCAACTAGACGATCATTATTTTGGCTCCATTCCAACCAGAACCTATAACTTCATGAAAGATTTTGAGCAGGAGGCTCTTAAATTGGGTATTCCAGTTCGAACACGTCATAATGAAGTAGCTCCCAGTCAGTTCGAAGTAGCTCCACTCAACGAGGATATTAATGTGGCAATTGACCATAATCAATTGCTTAAAGACTTAATGGACAAGATTGCCGCCAGACACCAGCTGAAGGTCCTTTTTCATGAGAAACCATTTGCAGAACTAAATGGCAGCGGTAAGCATAATAACTGGTCGCTAATCACCGATACGGGAGTAAACTTGTACCAACCAAGTAGCAGTGCACGCGAGAATTTGATATTTCTTATATTTTTTGTGGTTACCATTAAAGCCGTTCATGAGTACTCCGACCTATTAAGAGCCAGTGTTGCTTCGGCGGGGAATGATCATCGACTTGGTGCCAATGAGGCACCGCCGGCAATAATGTCCGTTTTTCTGGGCGATCAGATGACAGCAGTTTTAGATGAGTTGGAACAGCATGGAAATATTTCTATCAAGAAGGGTGAAAACATGTATATGAAGCTGGGAATCGATAAGATACCGGAGATAATATTAGATAACACCGATAGAAACAGAACTTCCCCGTTTGCTTTTACTGGAAATAAGTTTGAGTTCAGAGCGGTAGGGTCGGATTCCAACGTAGCCCAACCAATGACTGTTCTCAGTTTGGCGGTTGCCGACCAACTAACAAAATTCAGCAAGGAACTGGAAAGCAAAGTTGGTAGTGGTCGCGAGAAAAAGATTGCCATTGCAGAAATACTGAGGGATTACATCGCTCAGTCTAAAGATATTCGATTCGAAGGAGATGGTTATAGCCAGGAATGGGTGGATGAGGCCCGTAGAAGGGGGCTTTCAAATGTAAAGGAAACCCCAAGAGCACTAAATGCCTATTTGGTTCGCAAGTCAAAGTCATTGTTCAAGCGTCACAAGGTTTTTACAGATTTTGAGCTGCAGGCGAGAAATGCCATTATGCTGGAGAATTACATTCTTAAGATTCAGATTGAATCTAGGGTTATGAGTGATCTGGCTATGAATCACATCATTCCCACTGCTATAGCTTACCAAAACAAGTTGATCAATAATGCTACGGGTCTTCAAAGTTTGGGTATTAAAAATGATTCGGTTATCAACACCATCGATCGAATTTCCAATTATATCGAGTCTATCCAGACCAACTGTATAGCAATGATTAAGGAAAGGAAAAGGATCAATTTAATGGATGACAGCTCAAAAAAGGCTATTGCGTATTGTGAAGACGTTAAGAATAAATATTTTGATCCAATCCGTCATGCAGTAGATAAGTTAGAACTGATTGTAGATGACGAAGATTGGCCTCTGGTGAAGTACCGGGAAATGCTTTTTTTAAAATAAGCAGTATGAAATCGTTACTGGGATTATTCATGATCTTCTGTGCCCTGTGGGCTCAGGCACAAGAGTTTAAACCATTTGGTGAGATGGCACCGCAAAGACCTGTTTCTCAATATACCATCAAACATTGGAATATGGAGACAGGCTTACCAAACAATGCCATTCTGGATATTGAGCAAACAGCAGATGGTTATTTGTGGCTGGCTACTTTTAATGGACTTACTCGGTTCGACGGAATAGACTTTGAAGTTTTTTACCGAGCTAATACTCCGGAGCTTTTAACTGATCATATATCGGCATTATTAGTCGATGATCGTGACCAATTGTGGATTGGCACCAATGGAGGGGGGTTGCTCAAGTATCATCAAGGAGTATTTACTTCTTTTAAGTCCAATGCTGTAAATGGCTCTATTATAACAGCAATGGCAAAAGGCAGTAATGGAGTTTTGTGGATTGGCACCCGAGACGGATTGTTAAAGTTTGAAAATAATACCTATCAAAATGTTGAAGGTGAAGCACTGGATAACATATACATCACTGCCCTCTTTCAGGATGAGGATCAGCGTTTATGGATCGGGACCTCCACCAGAGGTTTATATGTTGTGGATGAGAACGGGATTAATAATTTTACCACAGACCAGGGATTGTCCAGTAATTATGTTTACTCGGTTTTTGTAGACTCTGGAGATAGGGTATGGGTTGGGACCAATAGAGGAGTGTCCATGATTGAATCTGGTATAGAAAATTTCACGGATTATCCCAATGTTCCGAAAGGATATGTAAACGATTTTTTAGAGGACCATGAAGGAAATATTTGGTTGGGATCCAGAAATGGACTTTATCGGTTTAACAATCAATTTGAGAGGCCTGATAAAAGCTCAGAAGTAGGTCATCACATTATTCAATCGCTTTTTTTAGATAGAGAAAAAAATATTTGGACAGGAACTTACAGGGTCGGTCTTAGTCGACTTAACCAAAGTAAGTTTTTACTGATTGGTGAGTTTGAGGGGCTAAAAAATGAAGTAGTCAACGTAAGCTACTGGGATTCTACCCGGTATTGGGTAGGAACAGATATGGGCTTGTTAAAAGTGGAACAAGGTGAGATGGAAACTTTTATGTTGGACCAGCGCTCGGATGGAAACCGGATTCGGGATATTCTGAGAGATTCCAAAGGTAGGTTATGGATATGCACTTATAATGGGCTCTTCCATTTTGGAGAAGACCAGGTTGTCAAAAAGCTCACCGTTAAGGATGGCTTATCCAGCAACAGCACACGTCGAATTGTTGAGGATGATCAAGGTAATCTGTGGGTGGGTACTGCTAATGGCTTGAACAAAATCACTGATGGCCAAATCACCAAATACGTGGCCAAATCTGGTCTGCGTGACACCTTCATAATGTCCTTATTCATTGACAATGCAGGGAAGCTGTGGGTGGGGACCAATGGGGGAGGTTCGTATATTTATAATGGGGATATTTTTCAACCAGTCCTATCCTCACAAGGGTCCCATGATATTGTATTCAACTTCACACAAGATAGAGAGGACAACTCCATGTGGATCAGTACCAACCGTGGAGTCATCTACCACCATGATACCTTGGAATAT
>JANQPK010000116.1 GCA_028289505.1 Cyclobacteriaceae bacterium | reverse complement strand
GAGGCCAACCCTAAAGCAAACAAACGTACGTAGGATAATATGTCGCCTAAGATTCCCGTGAATATGAAGAATAATGGCATAAATGCGGTCCCGATTCGTTTGACAATAGAGACATCAGGTTCATGAAAAAGCACCACTAGTGCAATTCCAAAAATCAATAAGTATACTCTTAAATCACCCAGAACATTTAATACTTGCATGCCCTGCATATCTGCCAGGAAAATCCAAATCAGGTTAGTTACAATAAGCAATTTCCCCAATGGCGCTACCGCATACTTCTGCCCCGAATACATTAGTTTGTTATGAATTGAGATGATTATTCCGGTTATGATCTGAATTACCCCGATCATGAGTGCCACGTTAAAAGCATTAAAAACCACTGAGCTGTCATCCGGGATCAGCACCCAATTGGACAACTTCCTAATCCAAGCTACAGGGTGGTCGGGCAACAGCATGATTCCGAATAAGCTTCCTGATTTGATGAACCCCATAACAAGGGTAACTGTGCCCAAAATAAAGCCTAGGATTGCCGTTTTCCGGCTATCTTTTAAAAAAGTAAAATAGCCAATGAAAGTAATGGCCGCAATCACAAAGCCGTAGCCCGCATCCCCTAAACAGTAGGCAAACAATATGGGATAAAAAACCGCCAGAAAAGGAGTAAGATCAGTCTCGTAATAATTTGGAAGTTCGAAAATGCGGGTAATGGGCTCAAAAAGGCTTGGGTATTTGGCATTCTTCATCAACACTGGAACATCTTCTCCTTTTTGTGGAGCTCGAATTTCCCAAGCCACTTTCTGGTCTCTTAAAAACCGAACCAATTCATTCTCCTTAAAAGCAGGGAACCAAGCGGTTAGCGAAATAAAACTCCCTTGGTAATGCTCGGAAAAATTGGATTGCATCTTCACCAGACCCAGAGTGTCATCTGTTTTCTTTCTCATCTGTTTCAGTTGAAAAAGATAGGATGTATACTGTTGAAGTAACTGCCTTTGTTGTTGAACCTGTTGGTTTAACATATTGAGCTCAAGAATGATCTCTGAAGGAGAAATTTTGGGAAGTCGAATACTCTCGAAGCTGGCATCGATTTCTTTTTGAGAGGTGATCACTACAAAAAACACTTCCGGCCCCAACTGGTTTACCGCTTCTACTACAGCATTACTAATATCCAGTTGGTCAAACTTCTTTTTGTTGGCTCTACACAGGTAAACAAACAAGCCATTTTCAATTAGCTTGCTGAACTTGCTGTAATCGTAATCTCCCCAAGGGGCAACGCGTTCTTTTCGCTTTTCTAGTTTTTCAATTTTGTTTCGAATACCATCTATTCTTTCTTCAATAAGTTGAAGCTCATTCAGCAATACATCATCTTCCTTTATTTCACGGTTGGTAGTGGTGAGTCGGGTTGCTTCTGGATCAATTTCATGCTCCAAAAGCCTGATCATGCGGTTGATTAGGTTTTGCTTATGGATAAGTTGTTCCGCCCTATCAGATATTACCACACTTTCCTGCACCACATGCAAAAGGCCCAATTCCTGCATGTCATTGGTTAGCGCCTCTCGCTTACTTTCCCTGGCTATAAGTGTTAGTTTTCTGAATTCCGTTTTCACACTATCCTATTTGTACTTTTTTCTTCTTCATTATTTTTTGACCGGCAACTGCAATGTTTTCCTTATCCTCTAAAAATCGTTTTATCTTAATGGTGGCTTGCTCCATTTCTGGAATCTGAACCTTTTCATACAAATTCACTTTTTGTGTGGTCTTCTTGCGGGCAATATCCAATAAATGTATCTGCTCTTCCAACACCTCTAACTGCATATCGAGCATGGTGGCCTTCTTTAGTATTTCCATTGCCGCAGGCAACCATGCCGGATACTGCATCCAATCAAAATCTGCCATACTAAATTCTACCGCCCGCACTCTGGGCACCTTAACGCCAATGATAGTCTCTCTTTCAAGCTTCAAGTTGTTCACAAACAGTATTTTTGGGAACGCCGCCCAAAGACCGGGATGTGCCGTCACCTCCTTTATTATTTTTGCTTTCTCTTGTTTCAAGTCCACTAACCTTTTCTGTCGGAGTTTCACCTCCAAACGCAGCGCAGTTTCTTTGTTTTTTAAGATTGGCAGGGCCTTCTCTCGCAGAGCAAGCTGTTTTTTCAGCTCTTGGATGGTGGTTTTGTTATATTGAAACTTGAAGGCCATTTTATGCGGATTCCGCTGTTTCTTTTCTCCAGTACTTCTTCAACAACTCATTCTTAATCCCTACTTCATACTTTTCAAAATGCTTTTGCAACAATTCCCATCCGGTATCCAGCATCTCATCTACGGATATATTGATATCAATCGCCAATAACTTCATGGCATAGTCCTTCGAGAAGCTGAGGCAACGCTCATCATATTCGTTAAGATCAAAACCATTTTCCTTCTTTGTTTTTGCATCCATGGCATCAGCATAAAGCCGAATCAGTGCATTCATCACCTGGGGATGATCTTCGCGTGTTTTCTTGCCAATCACATTCTGCTTCAATCTGGAAAGGCTCCTGAATGGATCAACAATTACCTTACTTATATCTGAATCATATCGCAAGAACAGTTGCCCCTCGGTGATGTAACCTGTATTGTCGGGAATGGCGTGTGTGATATCGCCTTCATTCAGGGTGGTAACGGCAATCATGGTAATCGAACCACCATGATCAAATTGTACCGCCTTTTCATATATACTGGCTAAATCACTATACAACGAACCTGGCATACTATCCTTGGAAGGAATCTGATCCATTTTATTGGCTACTATGGCCAGCGCATCGGCGTACAGGGTCATATCACTTAACAGAAGTAAAACCTTTTGTTGCTTATCGTTTGCAAAATATTCAGCAGCGGTACAGGCCATGTCAGGCACCAGCAACCGCTCTAAAGGGGAATCTTCGGAGGTATTGATGAAGCAAACAATCTTATCCATTACTCCTGCTGCCTCAAAGGTATTTTTGAAGAACAGGAAATCATCGTTGGACAATCCCATACCGCCCAAAACAATTTTGTCGGCCTCAGCCCGCAGTGCCACTTCGGCAATCACCTTGTTGTACGGTTGGTCAGGGTCGGCAAAAAACGGTATTTTCTGTCCGGTAACCAGTGTATTGTTTAGGTCGATGCCTGCAATGCCCGTGGCCAGCAGTACATTGGGCTTAGCTCGTTTTACCGGATTTACAGCAGCACCTTTAATTACTCTTTCCTCACCGGTTACTGGTGTTCCACCGTCGATGGGTAATCCAAGCGCATTAAAAATTCTACCAGACAATAATTCACTCACCGCCAAGGAAGGAGGTCTACCAGTAAAAATGATATTGGAATGTGTGGATAACCCTTCAGTGCCTCGGAAAACCTGTAGGGTGACCATATCTTCCATGATGCGAATTGCCTGGGCAGGTCGGTCTTCAATCCATGCCAACTCCCCAAATTTCACGTCTGAGGCTCTAATTTCACAAGTAGCCTTGGTTATACGCTCAATTCTGGTGTATGTTTTACGAAACGCCCTGGCTTTCATAATTTTTGGTCTTTTCTAGAATAGTCTTTCTGGCCTGCTCTTCATTTTCTTTAAAATCTGAGGAACTGAACTCTGAGAAATTCATTTGTGATACCAGATTAATAATATTTTTAAAGAAGTCTCGAACTTCTTCAAATTCTTCAAATTGGTACTCTACTGCACAGATTTCTAGCATAAAATTGAGCATGTATTGCTGCCGTTCCATTTCGGTGCGCATATCAATATCATCAAAAGAGTTTTGTTGGATTATACCAAAATCTATGAGTTCACTCTTCCAAAAATTGATATGATAACTGATAGGAACCGCATCATCTCCCAAAATATTTATCTGATCGCGTGCCTCTAATCCAATTTTCAAATACTCCTTTACTTTATTTATTTCCTCTACCCAGCCATGTTGAATGTTTACGTCGCTGTATGACTCAAATTCGGGGTAGTCAATGTATTTGGAATAAGATGCTAAGGGATCGATAGCGGGATAACGTTTAGAGTCGGCACGCTTTTGCGACAACGCATAGAAACATTGCGCTACCTTACTGGTAGATTCGGTTACAGGCTCCTTAAAATTACCTCCAGCCGGAGAAATGGTACCGATAAAGGTTACCGATCCCAGCTTGCCATTATTGAGCTTCACAATTCCAGTACGGCTGTAAAAGTTGGCAATTGTTGAAGGAAGTTCTACCGGAAAGGCATCTTGCCCCGGCAATTCCTCCAGTCTATTGGACATCTCTCTTAATGCCTGAGCCCATCTTGAGGTCGAGTCGGCTAACAAGAGCACTTTGAGTCCCATGCAGCGATAATACTCTGCTATGGTCATCCCTACATAAACCGAAGCCTCACGGGCTGCTACCGGCATATTGGAGGTGTTACAGATTATGGTGGTCTTCGCATCCAGTTTATGCCCGGTAACCGGGTCAATAAGGTTAGGGAATTCAGAAAATATTTCTACCACTTCATTGGCACGCTCACCACACGCTACTATAACCAGAACATCCGCTTCGCTATTCTTGGCTATGGCTTGTTGCAGCACGGTTTTACCGGTGCCAAAGGGACCGGGAATGTAGCCTGTTCCTCCTTCCATCATGGGATTAAGTGTATCAATCACCCGCAAACCGGTATGGAAGATTTTACCGGGACGTAACTTCTCAACAAAACCAGTTAAAGGTACTTTTACCGGCCATTGCTGCACCATGCTAATCTCAAGCTCATTGCCCTGGTTATCCTTCACCTTTGCCACCACATCATGTAGTCCGCAGGTTTGCTTGGTGGCAATCCAGGTAACTTTATAGTCTCCTTTCCATGAGAAAGGCACCATAATTTTATGTTCAATGTTGTTCTCCATCACAAAACCCAGCCAACTGCCTGCTTTCACTACATCGTTTTCAACCGCAAGAGGGGTAAATTCGTATTTGGCATCATTATCCAATGCCGGGGTACTATCACCAATTTCGATAAAGGTTCCCGACATTTTTTCCAGGTCACTCTGTAGTCCGTCATATTTCTTAGAGAGAATTCCCGGACCTAGTTCAACCTCAAGCATTCTTCCGGTGAATTGTACTTCAGCGCCAATTTGTATGGAGGAACTGGATTCAAACAACTGTGCTGAGGCAATATTTTTTTGCACCAGGATAACTTCAGCTTTTAGCAGCTTATCTGCAGCCTGTACCAGACAAATCTCATTTTGTGTGGTTGCTCCCTCTACTTTGATCAGCAGCAGGTTAGCGATTACTCCTGTTACATTTCCCCTGGTCATATCACTGGCATTTTAGGTGATAGTTCTGTTTCTTTCAAACCCTGTACTAGTTCTTCAAATTTAATTCTAGCTGCTTCCCCCTTGGTTGAAAAACCTTTCCACTGGTACAACCGGAGTAGCTTAACCACGTATCCGAACAATTGCTCAGATGAGAAAGGCTCTTGCCACGAATCCGCAAATTCCCAGTAGTATTGGTTGATTTTTGTCTCAATACCTTCCAAATCATTTACCTCCACCAATGGTGTTATTTCATTAGTTATTTCTTCCTTTGTAGCCAATCCATGTAGCGTTTTTAGTGTCGTATAATCAGTCTGAGTTGAAGTGTTACTTATTGGAAGGTAATCAAATGCCTTATGGTTGATATCAGCGATGGTCTTTTTTAACTCAAATTGCCAGGTGAAATAAGTATTCAAAAACCTAGATTCCAATTTTGCCACATGCTCATGAAAGTATTTATTAAGCTCATACTCCATTCTTCGCAGTGACAATGAAGAATACGACCCCGATAAATCATTGAGATAATGGATCATATAATCGGGTAAGGATCCTTGCTCCATTCTATAGTTGTTAAGCAGTTCGTCAGATAGCACTGAAGGCTGACTGTATGCTCCAATTTCGAAATCATGGTATTCCCGAAACAAGATAAACAGCAGATTTTGGTTATCGTTTGGATATAATAAGCAATTCAGAACTTGCTTGTCAACCACAGCCGCATTTCTCATGACGGTTTCCAAGAGTTCTTCCAACTGCAATGGCGTCAGTGAAGTATCACTCAATTTCAATTCCGGCAATGATGATATCAGGTAGAAATAACTCATTGTCCGGATCCGAATAAAACATCCCTTACAAAATCTGTCAAATAGGGTTCAAAAAGCGCTTTGAAATCTGAATCTGTAAAAGATAGCATATATCCTTTTTCATGGTCTTCAATCTTAAAACCATTGTCCATATGATCGCTAATAGTGATGGTTAGCCCTGGTAATCGTTGTAAAATTGCTGTCCGAAGTTCGGGCTCAATTTCTTTGAGCTTTTCCGCAATAGTTAGTTCAAGATCCTGTTTCCCATCCTTCCAGGTTTCCAGTGCGGACAAGATCAGTGCTTGCACAAAATCTTCCTTGGAAAGGATAGCTTTGCTTGGACTGCTCAGGAGTTCTGTATTGATAAGTCCTTTTATCTGATTTTTTAAATCTTGCTTGACTTGATTAGCCTTTTGATTGACCTCACTTTCTACCGAGGAGCGATATTTTTCTGCTTCCTTTCGAGCCTTGGCGACAATATCTTCTGCTTTCTTATTTGCCGCGTTAATTTTCTCCTCGGCTTTCACTCTTGCTTCTTCCAGCACTTTTTCTGACTCTTGCTGTGCCTTTCCCATGCCTTCTTGGTAAAGTTGATCAGCTAATTGGTCTAAATTCTTGAAATCCTTCATCCAGTAAAATTATTCAAATAAGACTTTGCTTTGGTGTTTTAGTATAATTCAAATATAACATCTAAGAGCAGTTTTGCAATTACACATTTAAAACTGACATATGTTACCTCAACCGGTTATCCAGGTCATTTCACAGTACCTATTAAGTCTATACCTTATTAGAGAATAACAGAGGTGTTAAGCACCTGAACTAACAAGTTAAAGTCTAAAACCTATCGTGATGAACAGTATTTATAAACAACATTTAGAAAAGAATTCACCAGAGCAGGTGGATTTCAAACGTCATTTATTCATTTATGCCGCAGTAGTCACCTTATTATGGATGATATGGGCATTTTCAGGCGGGGGATATATATGGCCCATCTGGACCACAGTCGCTTGGGGTATGGCGGTTATTTCCCATTATGTTAGTGTTTACGACCCCTTTCATTTTAGATTCAGTTGAGGAATCACTTTTGGAGGTTTAGTTAACACATGTTGATGGTCAGAAGTCGCAGGGAGATTAGAGGTATCTAACTCAATCAACCTCTACCAATTCATCTCCCTTCCAGACTCCACTGGCCATAATTTCACCATCCCCATTGTAGAAGGTACCTTTCCCATTACGCCGGTCATTTTGCCATCCACCGGCAAATTTTTCCCCGTTGGGCCAGAAATAAGTACCAACTCCTTCGCGCCTGTCGTTTACATAGTCGCCCTCGTAACGCTCACCGTCTGGCCAGTGAAAGGTACCATACCCGTGCCTGAGATTGTCTTTCCATGTTCCCTGGTAACGGCTACCAGTACTATACAATGCTACTCCTTTTCCATTGGCCTGATTGTTACGCACTTCACCCACGTAATAAATGGTGTTCCCCTTTCTGTTGGTAAAGGTCAAATACTCACCAATGGCCTTTCGCTTCAGCTGTTGTTGTGCATTGTCGAGCTGAACTTTTATTTTTTCCAAGGCAAATTGTAGTGAATCAAATTTTCGGATTTCCTCAGGAGTTGAGATCCTGGCAATAGCTGTTGAATCCACGGTTACCGTGTCGTCTTTTGACCTGCTGTTTTCGTAAATGGTTTGTCGCATAGACAACAGGTTGTTGGTAAGTTGAATTCGCTTTTCGATCATGGGTATTGCGGCCGAATCAGCAGAGGTCAGCTGGTCTTGATAGGCCTTCAGAGCCTGCTGATACTGGCCTTGTAACAGCAACTCGTCGATACCCTGTAGAGAGGACACCAGTTCCTCTTTTTTAGCTTGTTCTTCTACCGTAGCCTGAGTTGCATAGAGTTCATTCTGTAATAGTTGAGATCGTACAAAAAAGTATAGTGCTAGACCACCTGACAAGATGAGCAATACCATGGCTATCAGCTGGGATTTCGATGCTAATTTTTTTTGTAGGTCCATATCTTAATCATCAAAATGAATAGATGGCAGTTTGTTCTTAACCTTACGGAAATCCGGTGAGAAATATAGGTGACAGCGCACCGTCCATTTTTGATTATAAAAAGCCCCATCAAACAGCCTTTGTCCAAACGAATACATGAGTCCAGTGGCAACCGTAATTCTAGGATTTACAATATAACCGAACGAACCATGTAAGCGCAAATCCTCGAATGGGCTGTCGACCACCGCTTTACCACTTTGCATGATCAGCTCAGCTTCTGGAGAAAAATAATAGGTTTGCGGGCCCAGTTTAGGCTTACCAAGAGGCATTTTGAATTTGAACATATAACGCCATCGGTTACGGAATATCCAATCACTGTTTTCTGCAAAACCACGGGTCCAACGGTGTTCTATACGGACCCGGTGATAGATCATGTATGGCGAGAACGATTGCGCAAAATTGTATTCGTGCCAGATCCGCCATTCGGGAACCGCCTTCAAATCAGGTTCCACATGTTTGGTATTGAAATTGACACGGAGCACCCCTCCCAAGGCCATATTAAAATATTTAGAATGCAAGTAACCAATCGCATGGCGATTATAAATCTGCGCAATCTGTCCTACCAGAGGAGTAGCTGCGGTATTTTCAAAACGAAAGTGAGTTTGAGCCACCCAAAACAGGCGTTTGGCAATACGGATGTTGCCATAAGTATTGATCCACAAACCCGTCTTGGCATCCTCAAACTGGGATTCATCCGGCTGACCCCCAATTTCCTGTGCCGTCAAATCGCTAAATATGAATAGTGCCGCGACCAGGGAACAGATATGTAATAACTTTTTCATGGATTTAATAGCGGCTCAATTTCCAGCAACTGGATAACCACCGCTGCATCGTCCTCCTTTTTAAGCTTTCGCTCAATTTTCTTGGTGTCTTCTTCCTTTAGTTCCAACATTCTAAGGTGAACAACGGTCAAGCTCTCCACCAGCTGTTGGGCATTGGAGCAGGATAGATTATTGGTGATCTGATCAAGGTAAAAGGGGATCAGCACCTGGCGGTATGCCTCAGTAATACGCTTTTTTATTTCCTCGCTCATCACAATTGCAGTGAACGGGTTCCACACATCATCGCGGTATTCCAGCTTTATCTCTTGCCAACGCTCGGGTAACAGCGCCACTTCCATAGCCAAGCTATCCATATATGGAAAACAAGAGATCAGTTGTCGTGCCTGTATCGGCTTTTGATCGGAATCCTCTAAGCTCGAGTATTCACTTAGCAACTCTGCAGCCCTGGCTTTGATACTTCGGATAACCGTTTTTTCAGGGTCGCCTACACCTAATGATAATGAATCAACCAAAGAGTTCAGGTAAGTCTCCTGGGCTATTAGTTTTTCTTCTAACTGCTCCAGTTCTTGCTCCCGTTCTTTTTGTGCACGTTCCCTGTTCAGCTTTTGCTCAATTGCTGAAATCTCACGGTGCATGCTTCCTGCTAGAACACTTAGTTCCTCGATTGTGTTACCATCTCCGATGCCATTGAATGAACTGTTGAAGGTTCTCGATTTTTGCTGGTCGTTGAATTCATATTCTATTTCAAAGGAGGATTTAGGGGCATCCCCTTGCCATAGTCGAGTGAGGTTTTTCCGATCAACATGCTCTAAGACGCCATCTTGGTAATGTTGACTGATTTCAAGCATTGGGATCAACCATCCTTGATTAAGAGTTTCCACCAAGGTTAGCAGATATAACACTTCTTCGTCGGATAGTTTCAATAACCTCAGTTGGGTACTTTCCAGCATCCCCTTGACCATTTTGCTTGTTTCATTTGAAAGAAATGCGATGGAATCAAGGTGTGCCCGATCAGTTTCTGACAAGGGATAATGAACCACCTTTACCTTGAATTCCGGCATAAAGGAAGTTTTTCCAAGTGCAGAAATGATCTCATCTACCTTTTGATAATAGTTGGCATTGGCAGCCAGCATGTTTACCATACCTTCTTCAAGATCAATAGGGTTAACCTTATTGAGCTTTTGTCTTAATCTTAATATATCCGTATATCGTCGGTCGAGATTAAGCACCAGCTCATCGGTCAGGATTTCAGTAAAACCTGGAATGGTATCGGTTTGTTGGGCATTGTTAAGAATGATGCGGTTCAATCTGCCATCGCTAAATATCCAGGTCTCAGCTGATCCAACGCCATTTTTGGGATAAAGCTCCCATTGATCATGTGCCAAACCATCACGTAGAAATCGTCCCACCAGTACCTGATTATCGTCCTCAATTTTGAAGTTTCGCTTGGGGACCCCATCCTCGAATTGAATTGTACTTCGGAACAAGAGTTCACCCACTTCCGAGTTTTCGATACGTACTACCTCATGTATCCACTCCCCCTGTGGTTTGCCATCACTTAAAACTCCTGATGCATCATGCTGGCTA
The DNA here is from genome assembly GCA_028289505.1 of Cyclobacteriaceae bacterium. Taxonomy (GTDB): domain Bacteria; phylum Bacteroidota; class Bacteroidia; order Cytophagales; family Cyclobacteriaceae; genus SZUA-3. Next base: position 5,583 of record JANQPK010000116.1, on the reverse strand, counting down.
CCGTTGATTTTGACATTGTACTGATAGTCGGAAACAGCTGTTCCCGATCCTTTCTTAAATTCTCCAAACTGAAAAGCCCATTCATGCTGAGGTAAGTCTTCTATTAAAGCACCCTCAAATAAGAAAAAACGATCTCCTTTATTTAGCAGCGCATCGAGACTGGATTGTTCCATACTGAAGGATCCATTGAAAACGGTATCATCATCTACCACTTTATATTCAAATTGTGCAGCTCCTTGGTAATCCAGAACCTGATAAGGGCCATCATAAATTTGGTTAACCTGGGCATATCCACTATTTGATAACACCAACAGTGCGAGTATGATACCTATCGACCGAATCATGCCGCAAAGTAAATGAAAATAAATCGATAGCACTCAATAGATTAATTGTGAATTATCTGAATTTTGACCAATACAATCAAAATAGATGGAGCCCTAGGATATTTTAAATTATGCGGTATAATTTTAGCTTACTTTGCTAAATTCCTGTTGAACAACAATTATCTCTAAAGCGTTTGACCACAACAGCAATGAATCCTAAAACAAATCGAATACTATTTGTCTCCCTTTTCTTTTGCATTTCCCTAAGTCTGCAGCTATCCGCTCAACAAAGAGAATATGTGATTCCGGAGTTTGCCAAAAACTGGAGCAAACCAGGTCAACATCCAGATCATATCGTGCTCAACTTTTCGGAAGACCCCTCTGAGTCAGTCAGCGTTACCTGGCGTACCAGCACAGAAATCACCCAGGGTTATGCCGAGATAGCAATAGCCTCGGCAGCCCCAAAATTTTGGAGAAATGCCAAAACCATTGAGGCGAAAACTGAAACCATGGATGCCCGCAAGGTTGAGACAGCAGGAGTGGTCTCCAATTATCATTCCGTAACTTTTTCCGGGTTAACCTCTGATACACTTTATGCTTACAGAGTTGGGGACGGAAAGATCTGGAGTGAATGGATTCAATTTCGAACCGCATCAAAAGCTTCCAAACCTTTCTCATTCCTGTATGTGGGGGATGCTCAGAACTATATTTTGGAGTTATGGTCTCGTCTCATCAGGGAAGGTTACCGGAAGGCACCATATGCCAGCTTCATCATTCATGCCGGTGATATGATAAACGATGCTCATAGTGAAAGACAATGGCATGAGTGGTTTACTGCCGGAGGCTGGATACACCGGATGCTACCCTCTATTTCGGTCCCCGGTAATCACGAATACCGTCCCTTGAGCACCAAGAAAAAAGAAAACAACATCAGGAGTTTATCAGTACAGTGGAAGCACCAATTTACCCTGCCAGAGAATGGACCCGAAATAGACGAATTAAAAGAAACCGTGTATTTCACCGATTACCAAGATCTGCGGGTGATCTCGTTGAACTCTAATCTTAAACAGGAAGAACAAATTGAATGGCTAGAAAAGGTACTTAAAAATAACCCCAAGAAATGGGTTGTGGTCACTTACCACCACCCTCTTTTTTCAGCATCCAGTGGACGGGATAATACCAGGTTAAGATCATTGTGGAAGCCAATCTTTGATAAGTATAAGGTTGATCTAGCTCTTCAGGGCCACGATCATAGCTATGCTAGGGGCAGAACAGAACCGTACCTGGCAGCTGATGAACAGAATGTATTGGATGGATTAAATACCAGGGACTATACCGGAACGGTTTACGTGGTATCGGTGAGTGGAGGTAAAATGTACAAACTAAGGCCTAATGGCTGGGAAGGCTGGGATGCACAACGAGATAGAGCCGCCGAAAACACCCAGTTGGTGCAGCTGATATCCATTGACGGGGATAAGCTATCTTATCAGTCCTTTACCGCTACCGGCGAACTATATGATGCGTTTGACCTGATTAAACAAAGCGACGGCAGACCTAATAAATTTATAGAAAAAAGGGGATATGCCATCGACCCCAGAAGGCATGACAATACCATCAACTACCAAGACCAGCCTAGTGAAGATCGATAATTGAATATTATGAATACAAAACTCCTTTTACTTTTCGCCATTCTAGCTGCTTGCTCGGTTAATCAAGAAATAGAAGATGCATCACCTAATGTGATCATTGTAATGACCGACGACCAAGGATATGGTGAGTTTTCTTTTAATGGAAACCCCGTTACACAAACTCCAAACATCGATAGACTAGCCAATGAAGGGATCCGGTTTACGGATTTTCATGTGGCACCTATGTGTACCCCCACCAGGGGACAATTGTTAACAGGGATGGATGCTTTCAGAAATGGCGCCATAAATGTAAGTAGTGGAAGGACCTTACTTCGTCCTGAATTAAAAACTATGGCTAATGTTTTCCAGGAAAACGGTTATGCGACCGGTCTTTTCGGAAAGTGGCATCTGGGTGACAACTACCCTTTCCGACCTGAAGATCGCGGGTTTGAGAAGGCTATCTGGTTTCCATCTTCACACGTCAATAGCTTACCCGACTATTGGGATAATGACTATTTCGATGACACCTACCTTCACAATGGTAAGCGTGAAAAATTTCAGGGTTATTGCACCAATGTATTTTTCGATGAAGGTATTAAATGGATGCAGGAAATGGCCGATTCAAATAAGCCTTTCTTCTCCTATATTGCTTTGAATTCAGCGCATTGGCCTCATTTTGTACCTGATCATTACCGAAACCCCATAAGAGAAGCCATGGCAAAGAATCCGGATCTATTTGATGGGATAGATGAAGATAAACGCAGGGAGTTAACCAGTTTTCTAGCTATGGGGGCCAATATCGACGACAATATGGGGAAGCTACTGGACTTCCTGGAAGTATCGGGCCTGGACAAAAACACGGTGGTGGTATTTCTTACTGACAATGGGAGCACCTTTGGTCAGGACTACTATAATGCCGGCATGAAAGGCAGAAAGACTACGCTGTGGGAAGGTGGCCACCGGGTGCCATTATTGATCAAGGCCCCCGACCATTTAGCGGTACAACCCTCGGTAATTGACGAATTGTGTCAGGTACAGGACTTGTTACCCACCTTAACCTCCATGTCAGGTATTACTAGTATCCCGGATAAGCTAGATGGTGTGGACCTGTCTCCGTTACTTTCAGGAGATAAGGAATCACTGGAGGACAGAATGCTGGTCATTAATTACAGCCGCATGCCGATGTTCAAGGTAAATTACACCACAGAAAATCCGGCAATCCCCATGAGAAACGGTGCTGGTGTGTTGTGGAAACGCTGGCGGTTATTGGAAAACCGCGAGCTTTATGATATTTCATCAGACCCAGTGCAGGACCATGATGTGGCCGCTGAAAATCCAGAAATTGTGGCTAAAATGAGAGCTCATCTTGACCAGTGGTGGGATGAGGTGAAAGAAACGGTCCATGAGCCTCAACGTGTTATTATCGGCAGTGAACATGAAAATCCCATGCTGATCTCTGCCTGTGAATGGCTGGACGTTTTTGTGGATCAGCAAATTCAAGTTCGCTATGGACCGCAGAAGAATGGGGTTTGGCATCTGCAGGTAGCCGAAGCCGGAACATATGAATTCGAGTTGAGACGCTGGCCCAAAGAATCAGGATTCACACTACAACAGGGAATTCCGGAAACTAGAGTAACCGATGGTACCTTTGTTAAAGGGGTTAGCTTTCCCATATATTCAGCCCGGTTGAAAGTAGGAGAAGAAGAAAAGCTGATCCAAACCACTGAAAATGATGTGGCCGCACGTTTCACTTTTGAACTGGCCACAGGAAACATTGAAGTTCAAAGTTGGTTTAACAATGAACAGGATGACCCGATTCTAGGCGCCTATTATCTGTATGCCAACAAATTATAGTTAAAATATAAGGGTATCACCTTATATTTGCCAGCATTTCGGTCAACCGCCTGAAGAAACATCGGTTCGATTAACACCACCACCATATGTATATTTTCAAGATTACAGCTGCCTATCTTTTTTTTGTTTGCTTGATTTCCTGTCAAAATGATCAGGAAGAGCAAATGGAAAATGTGACCACCGAGAATGTGGCACCTCCTCAAATGAAAATGACCACCGAGATACCGGATGGTATTGAAAGCCCGAATCTTATTGAATCGGTGCAGCTAGGCGAACTGAAGTTTTACGATGGAGTCCCCTATCCTGAAACTGCGGATAAAGTCTATGACTACCTTGATTTGGTCAATGCAGTTGATGCCTATACCAAAGGAATCCATATCGCCTCCATGGAGGCCATGAAACAGGGTATACTGTCCGTCGGACCGGCCAATGAGACCGCGCTGATATTTGAAGAGCTTATGGATTCCAAAGCTTTGTTTTTAACTGCCAATACTACTTCGGTTTATATGATGTCCTGGTTGGAATTGGGTGATGAACCCATGGTAATTGAGACACCACCTGATGTATTGGGGATTATTGATGATCACTTTTTCAAGTATGTAGCCGATTTTGGTCGACTGGGACCTGACAAGGCACAAGGAGGAAAATTTTTGGTATTGCCTCCTGGTTATCAGGGCAAGGTCCCTGATGGCTATTTTGTGGCCCAGGCTAATACCTATGGTCACTGGGTAATTTGGAGGGGATTTCAAAAAGATGGAGACCCTCAGCCAGCGGTTCAAGCGACCAAAAACACCTTCAAGATTTACCCATTGTCAATGAAAGAGAATCCTCCTGCCATGAATTTTGTGAACGTTTCGGGGAAAAGTTTCAACACCATACATAAAATGGATGAGAGAATCTATGAAGAGATCAACGCGGTAGTCCAATCTGAACCTGCCCAGGCTGAAAATCCTGAAATTCTGGGATCACTGGCGGCCATTGGCATTGAAAAGGGTAAGTCGTTCGCTCCCGATCAAAGGATGCAGGGTGTTCTGAAAGAAGCCGCTAAAATTGGCAGCGCCATCGTACGAACACAGATGGCCAAGCCTCGAAGTGATTATTTGTACAAGTTCCCTGGCACTCAATGGTTGAATCCATTGGCCTACAAGAGCCACCTATTTGAACATGAAGGCGTAAGGTTGTTAGATGCCAGGAGCGCTTTTCATTTCTATGCTACCGGAATAACACCAGCTATGTCTATGAAAATTATTGGTAAAGGATCACAATATGCCATCACCTATTCTGATGAAAACGGCAATACTTTTGACGGCGGCAAAACCTACAAGTTCAACGTCCCAGCCAATCCTCCCATGAAGGATTTCTGGTCCTTCACCATATATGACAACCAGACCCGGTCCATGCTGCAAACAGATCAGCAGTTTCCGGGAATTGATAACAATAAAGAAGGATTGGTGCAGAATGATGATGGTTCTTGGGATATTTATATTGGCCCTAAAGCACCTGAAGGATTTGAAAGCAACTGGGTACAATCGGTACCAGGAAAAGGATGGAATACAATTTTTAGGCTATATGGTCCACTGGATCCTTGGTTTGACGGGGAATGGTACCCATCCGATGCTTCGCTGGTAGTTGAGTAACTCATTAAAAAATCCACTCGAAGTTTACCTTGCTCATTAAATTCGGGGCCATAGGTACCGAGCTGTCCTGCAAATTGTGCACTCAGCCACCATGAGTCGGTCTCCGGTCTGAAATGCATACCTAACGTATTATATTGGATT
>JANQPK010000111.1 GCA_028289505.1 Cyclobacteriaceae bacterium | reverse complement strand
ACCATTGTGCCCGTAGCATGTGCTTCTGTTTGATATCAACTCCTGAAATTTTGCCGTCAGGGCCAACTACTGGAATACCATGAGCTATCATCAAATTGCCACCATTTTGCACAAATTGCTGGGCAACCACTCTAACTCCTTTTCTAGCCAGCAGCGTGCTACCGGATGCACCACCGTCATGGTACATGGCTGAAGCCAAATCATCTGTAAATATTTGGGGCCATCGATACCGAACTTCATCCTGCTCCAGTACTTCAGTATTGGTTACCCCTAGAGTTGTCAACTGAGACTGGCGGTTCAAAGCATACTGGCGATAGGAATCTTGCTGTGACATGGCCAAACGTCCAGTAGACAATACTATGCGCTCACCAGAAGACTCCTCTATCTGCTTCCACCAATCATATGCCCGAATCGCGCTCTGAACATATACAGGATTATCATGGTCTACCTGGATGAGTCTGGTCTCTCCCCCTGAACTTGCCCGGGAATTTCCCGGGCCATAAGCATCCAGTAAAGTAACCTTAGCACCCATGCGGTTCAGATGATAGGCAGTCCATACCCCAAAAGTACCCGCTCCCACCACCATGACATCAGGTGGTCCAGTGAGTCCTTTACCACCATGATGGTTACGTTTAAAGGGATAGTTTACTGGCATTGCTGCCACTCCCATACTCGATAGCTGAATAAATTTTCTTCTTAACATATTGTATTTCGCCCTGCTATGCTAGTGAACTCTTGCCTACCAGTATTTATTCACGCTCTTCAACTACTATATGCCGATTAAACATTTTTTCAAATGCTGACCGCTTCAGACCTCTGCCAATAAACACCAGCTTGCCCTCCCGATTTTCACCATCTACCCACGGAGTGCCATCAGTAGCAATAAATGTGCTTCGAGCTGATTGCAGAATCACCCGATTAGGGTAATCCGCTAGGGCAATAAATCCTTTAACCCGGTAAACCTGATGACGATAAAGATGAACCAGACGGTTTAGATCAATTTGTAAAAACTTCAGATCAAGCGGACCTGGAAAAGATAGGGTAAAGGTGGTGATCTGGTGACTGTTATTCTCATCTTCTCTGTGATGATGATGATGATGGTGTTGGTGGTGGTGATGATCGGCATGTGCTAAACGCTCCACTGAGGCCGGATTGATGATACCTATTTTTAATATTTCCTCCATTGGAAACTCTCCCCGCTGGCCGCTGAATACTTTGGCGTTTGGATTAATCTGCTCCAACCGCCGAATTACATCCTTTAGATATTCAGCGGTTACCGTATCGGATTTATTGACCAATAGTGCATCAGCTAAGGCTATTTGGCGTAGGGCTTCCTCGGTTTCTTCCAACCATTCCTCCACTAGTCCGGCATCTACTAGACAGATTACCTGCTCTAGTTTAAAAACGCTTTCGACCCTCCGATCTTCCAGGAACACTTGAATGATTGATCCAGGATCTGCAATCCCGGTGGTCTCGATTACCAAGCGATCGAATTGATCCCTTCTTAGGCTTGCCTCCTCAAGCACGTCCAATAATCCATCTGCTAGGGTACAGCAAAGGCATCCCGCACTGAGTTCGATTACTTCCTCTACAGCATCCATAACCAGGCCTCCATCCACATTGGTGTCCCCAACTTCGTTCTCAATTACCAGTACTCTTTCCGGTATTCTTTCTTTTATAAAATGATTGAGGAAGGTAGTCTTTCCACTACCCAAAAATCCAGTGATAAGATGTACAGGTATTCGCTTCATGCTTTGCTCCATCGATTTGTGTTTATAAATCCTAATAAAAATACTATACCAGCGATCAATGAAATCTTAATCAATCCTCCAGTGACAATAGTCCATTGCCCATTTGCTTCAGATATATTAAAAACAGGAATGGCTTGGTAGTCTTCAAGTAAAATAGGCCTTTCCCAAAAAAGTCGAGTGAAATAGAAATCCGTGATCTCCTCATGAAATTCTGCTAGGGCATCCTGAAAATACATGAAGGTAACCAGGTCTGTCTCCGCAATATGGGCTAGAACATCTTGCATACTTACCGCTGGACTTAACCATTGAAAGTCGCTTGTCCATGTGTTTCGCTTGGCAACTTGGGCATTGTATTGATCTACTAAATTTTGGCTATTGATGTCCTTTAGTGAAGTAAGTGCGGCATATGCCTTAGCCAGCAAGTTTTGCTTAAAAAGGCTATCACTTCCTTTTAACTCAGGTTTGTGGGCAAGGAATTCTAAAATTACTTCTTTGGCCTCTTCGTCATTTTCTTCGTTTTCCAGTCCGGTTCTGCGAGTGAGTCCTGCCAAAGTTGTACTGCTTAACGGGTATTTAGTGGTAACAACTACATTGAGAATCGCAGGAACCACTATCAGTAATAAGAGCCAGCAACTAGCAGCAGTGATCGCGTTAAAAGAAGAGCTTTGTCGGAAACTTACAATAAAAAAAAGTAACCCAAACCAGAACACGCAGTATACCACCACCGCAATAAGCCATGCAAATGCCGGCGCTCCATTTTCTATCTGAAAGGGGTTACCTGAACTTATTAATCCAATAATGGAAATCAGTAATGCTAATCCTGTAATCAACACAAAATAGAAAGCTAACCTTACTAAAGTCACCTTCTGGATGCTTACAGATTGAATTTGCAGCAAAACCAAAGTCCCGTTTTCCTTGTCAAAGGAGTATAATCCATAGCAAAATGCAATAATTAGCAAGGGAATTAGGTAGACCAGAACAAATGATAAGTCCAGGTTTCCAACCATGAGGTTGACCGGGTTAGCCAGTTCGTTTTCAAATAACTGATAATACAGACTCATACCGGTAAGTCGGTAGTAGTAACGAAATAAATCCCGCTGACCAATTGCCAGTGCGGCATAATCATGAGGAGGCAAAATAGCGTGATAGCCATGTCGGTACCAGGCATAAGCGGGAAGTGAGGCGATATCGTGCTTTTGTTCCTGTTCTAATGTTTCCATTTCCTCCGTAAAAGTGGCCTTATACGAAGAGAACTCCTCTTGCTCTAGAGCTTGAACGGCCTTAATGGTCTCTCGCTGTCCGTTAATTTCAGATTTTCCATAATAAATGGCGTATAACCCGAATAAGAAGGTCACCGCCAGCATTAGCAGCTGAAACCTATTTCGAACAAAGGTTTTCCATTCGTAACGTATCAATGTCTGTGTAGTGCTATCCATCGATCGGTTTTATATTACCCTTGAATCCAATTATCAACCATATTATCAGGCTCATCCATAATAAAAGTGACGTCAACTCTACCCTGTAGTTCCGAAGTACTTCCTGGGCAGTTGGCGTTCGATAGGAGAAATCCTCGATTTCCTGCCAGAGATCAATGCCAGCCTCATAACCATAGAAATCCCCATACTTGGAGTTTTCTGCCATATCCCGGTTCATTCTACGGACAAGTTCTCGCCGGTATTTCTCCACTACATCCTCAAAATGTTTGAAAGTGTACATATCCGTCCCGGCTAATGCCATTGACAGATTCTGTACGGAAAGAAAAGGGTTAAACATACTACTTATACTGACCAACTGATTTTGGCTTTCGAAGATTTTCTGAAGCTTATCCATGTGGTGATCGTATATGGTATTGCCGTACTCTTCCCCAGCTTGCATACTCACACCCTCATAGTTGAAGGGCAATTGTTGTACGGAGTCGACCTCATATTTTTCCAGATACTGCTTGCGAAGTTTGGCCAAATACTCTGATCGTGGTTGTTTTCCATCAATCCCATCGATCTTATCCTTCTCAATGGTTGCTTTGAACTCCCGCATAGAAGGAAGCGAATAAAAACTTTCACTTAAGTTCGCCACCGTTTTTGGCATTAGTATAACCAGTAACATCCAGCATGATAGTAAGGTCAATAGCGCATTTCTTCCAGAGGAGGATCTTTGTGATACCCAAACTGAGAATGCTATAAACAGAAACAGGTAAACCCCATAAAGCAAGATCATAAGTGTTGCTCGGGTGGTCATGTCCGGTATAGATTCCTGTTGCACACTTATTGTTGACAACAGCAACATTCCTAAAAAAAATGGAGATAAAATGACGGTCATTATGGAGCAATAGGCCAAGATCTTTCCCCAAGTAATCCTACTTAAAGCAATTCCCTGACTCACAAGCAATTTGAGTGTGCCAGATTCTCGCTCCTGAGTATAAGAGGTAAAGGTAAGAAATATGATCAGCAAAGGGACCAGTACTTTCAATACCAATGCCGAGCTTAACTCACCAAATCGAATCATGCTGCTATGGTCCTGTGCCGGTCGAAACATAAACTCATGCTGGTAATGCGCCTCAAGGTAAATCGAAGTGCCATTATACGCGTCTAGGCCAAAATCGAACGAACTCAATGCGGTTTTGGGTTTAAATACAAAAGTGCCATAATGGGCGGCGATATGAGGATGCTTATCTCCCTGATTCAACCACTCTTGACGCTTTTCTGCCTTGGTCTTGACAATAATTGATCGTTGTTGTTGATAGGACAAATAGCCAGCATAAAGTGCCACTGCTATCAACATCACAATTGTTGAAGCTAGTATCAACACCAACTTCTCTCGAATGGCGATTTTGATTTCCTTTATTACTATGATCCACAATTGATGCATCGCCATTAAGCGTTGTAATTGAGTCTTAAGTAGGTGTGCTCTAAATCTCGAAAGCTTACCTCCCCGGAGGTAAACTGCTCAATCAGTTTACCTTCTTTCATAATACCGATATGAGTCCCGGTATCCTTAGCACGAAAAAGGTCATGAGTGGCCATCAATGTGGCCACTCCTTTTTCCTTCATTTCCAATAGTAGCTCTGAAAACTCGTTGCTGGCTTTTGGATCCAAACCGGAGGTGGGCTCATCCAAAAGTAACACTTCTGCTTCTCGTGCTAGTGCTAAAGCAATACCCACTTTCTGACGCATCCCTTTGGAGTAACTGCTTACACGCTGATGAATAAAATCAGGTTGAAGCCCAGATTCCTTAAGCAGTTGCTCCAGCTGATCCTTAGAGTAATCCTTTCCCCCCAACCCACAAAAAAAATCCAGATTTTCCCAACCGGTAAGGTTGGGATACAGCATTAGATTCTCTGGTATGTAGGACAACAATTGCTTGGTCTGTGCTTTTTGATCGGTTACATCCATCGACTTTATACGGGCAGTTCCCGATGTTGGAGCAATGAAATTCAAGAACAAATTAATGGTGGTTGACTTGCCAGCCCCATTGGCACCCAATAAGCAATAGATTTCTCCTGACTTGACCGACAGATTAAGTGCATCCACTGCCGTGAATGCACCAAACCTCTTCGTCAAATTAATAGCTTGCAACATAAAACGTTATTTCAATCAAGCGGCACTAAACCACTCACATATCCACTACTACTGGTGATCTTCTTGGCTACAACACCAGAACTGATAGTATAGCTATACAAAGCATCTTCATCTGTACCAGCAATGGGAAATAGTATCTCATCTTCAGAGGTCTGCACCATGAACATAGTGCGAGATGCCGCAAAAGTATTGGGAAGTACTGCATTCAAATCACCACCATCAGACATGCCAGCCAGGTTAATTTTTCGGTAACGGAACGATGGATTATCTCCATCGAAGCCAAACCAATTATCATCGTTCTCAGAGATGGTAGTAAAGGTTTCATTATCACCGAAGTAATAAAGGCCAAAACAGGAACTACCTGTGGCCGCTGTAAGGTCAAAGAAATAGTTTGTGTCGAAATCGGTCTCGCCTGCATTGATTTTGAGGATGCCACTGGGTTTACCACTGAACAAACCGGAACCTTGAAAATAAAGATCACCATTGCTATCCTCAACAATTATTGCCGTGGTTAGAGTACCAAATAACGTAGCTGTTCTATCATCGGTGATAACTTTTTCAAGAGTGTTTGTTTGCAAATCCACCACTGCTACTTTGGCTTCACCTGAAGCGCCAAAGTCGTTTAGTGCAATAAACAAGTTGTTATCTCTTACTATCATATCTGAATAAAAAAGCCCATCTCCCGCATCCGATAGATCTATCTCATTGGTAATACGCATATCAGAAGGGTTGAACTCCACTGCCCGGGATATCCCCCCGCCAACTGTGGCATAAGCTCTATTCTGGTCAACGACCTCTACTGAAGAAAAGGAATTGGAACCCGGTACGATGATCTCTTGGTCAAGTCCTGCTTCACCTGCACTATTGAAGACATACTTACCCATAGTAGCAGGGGCTCCAAAACCTGCGGTAAGCAGGGCATTACCGTCAGTATAAATAGCTGCAAACTGGGCTAACTCAGTGCTGTTGCTATTGTCTATTTCGGTAATCTCCAGGTCTGGTAAGCCCTGAAGGAAAGTAGTGGTTACATCTCCTGCTCCTGATACAATTGCCATCCCGTAGCTAACCGGTGCAAATACCTCAATTTGCGCATTTTCGCTGGTACTTTTGCCTTGCTCATCTTCAATGGTAAGTGTTACCGATTGGCTTCCGCTAATGTCCCCAGTAGTGACATAATTGATCTGTGCCTGTCCACCATTAGTCCCAATTAAATCTCCTTGATTGGTGACGGATGCTGTGCCGGCAGTAGCGGTGATCTGTACTGCTGAAATGGTGCCTGGTGCGGTCACCGAAAAAGAGAAATTAATGGCCTCTCCCCCTTTCATGGTTTGCATGTCAGGTGCAATTATGGTTGGCGCATCCGGGTCAACCACAGGACTATCATCGTCATCGCTACAGGACCCGATGGCCGTAGCGACTGTGACTAAAACTATTAGAAGTATTGCGTTTCTTATTTGTTGTAAGTAGAAAAAGGGTTTTTTCATTTGCTCTTTATTTATGATTCAAAATTTGGTTATGAATAGTCTTAATTTCAAATGCCATGATCTACCCGGTTTTTGTACCCTGAAGTTATCAAAGGCATTTACGTCGAAAATATTTTGTGATTCCAGTGAAAGCGTCAGGCGTTCTCGCCAACCAGTGTAAGCCACTCCCACATGGTTAAGCCACTGATCAGGAATGGTGAGTTTATCTTCTCTTCGACCGTCTATTTCCCAATACCGAAAGAACTCCTCAACATACGCGACAGACCACCAGGCATGGAATTGGTCACCTGATCGAATAATGCTGGATCTTTCAAATTGTATCTCACCATTTCCAAAGAAATAGGGACGGTTAGGCAACCGAGCTCCGTAGTATCGGTCACTACTTACTCCAGCATTGGCTTTATCTGAACGATTGCGTAAGTCTTGGTAGGTTGCATTGGCTCTGATGGTAAGCCACCTCCAAGGATGCCATATCACCTCACCTTCAACCCCAGCAATACTGGCTTTCAGCAGGTTTTCATACTTGCTGAGTACCGGTGGTGGGACTGCCTGAAGAATTATAATATCCTCCACCTTTCTAAAAAAACCATTGGTTTCAATACTCCAGTTATTGCCTCGGTAAAGTACTCCAAGGTTAATATTGTGGCTAGTCTCTGGCTTTAAACCAGGATTAGCATTAATGGCAGCACTAAAATCACCAAGCGTTTCGATGCGATCGGGCATCCGAGTGGCATATTCATAGGAAGCTTTTGTAAGTAACCGGTCGTTTAGCTTCCATTTTAGTGACTGACTAACCCCTGGTTGAAAACGATCCTGCTCGATAGTATTGGATTCACCGTTCTCAATAATAAATCCCTCTGAGTTGTACTGATAACCCTTAATTGCAGTATGACTGGTTACTTTCCCATCAAACAGTTCCTGCTCAAACCCAATACCACCTACCAATTTGTTGATGTAGACCGGGTTTTGGAAATAGTCTTCGCCATAATACTCAGCAGCCACCGGATCCCTGCCTGAACGCGAAAAATAGGAGGCTACTCCATTGAAGATAAGTCTTGATTTTGGTGTAATTCTATAGTTTAAGTTTATCCTTCCAGTAATGTTGTCACCTTTTAGCCGAAGATTGTTTTGTGAAGTGGTAATTTCACCTCCGTAAGACTTTTGTCCGATGATATTACCCCTCCAATTGTAAATATTCCTGGTAGTATCTATAAAACCGGTTTCAATTCGATTATGTCCCAGGTAAAGGTTCAGATCCAGCTTATTAGTAATGTTTTGCTTTTCATATTGTAAGGCCGTATTAAAGGTGGTTGCCAGGTTTAGTGCCTGTCCGTAAGGTTGACGCATTTCGAAATTATGCTGGATCTCATCGTATAAATCCCCGTACGAGAAACTAAGAGACAGACGGTCCGCCCATACTTTATTGATTACTCCAATATCAGCCTTTACTAAATAACTTCTGAAGTAGTCGTGGAACTTAGGTGCTGAGATTGATTCGGGATTTCCGAACTCGTTAATTACGTTTACATCGTCTACAGTATAGTCGTTGTCGGAGGAGGTATAGAAGGCGCTTAGGCCCAAGGTAATGCCAGATGTAAATGTTTTTCGAGTGCTTAATGTGGTTCGCCATGTGTTGAATGAGCTATGTTCAGCGGAAACCTCCAAATAATCTCCGTAGCTGTGTCGGGTTATGATGTTGATGGCTCCTCCAAGAGCATCTGCCCCCAAAGTAACCGGCACCGCTCCTTTGTATACCTCCATTCGCTCCATTAGGTTTACTGGCAACATGGCCAGCGAAGCACCTGTTCCCAACTCCTCAACCGGAAGTAAGAAATCCATTGGAATTCCATCTACAAATAGTTTGACTTGCCGACCAGACAAGCCTTGTATGGAAATGTCGGTGTTGTTGCCAACTCCACCACTCTGCCTTACTTGTACTCCAGATACCGTGTTGAGAAGATCCTGGGCATTAATGGACCGGTTATAATAGGGCTTAGCTTCGATTACCGAAACCGAGGCGGTACTATTTTTTAAAACCATGGCCTCTGATTCTCCGGTCACCGTTACTTCTTTCAAATCAGTGGTAGATGCTATCAATTGAAAATCTACAGTCAGGTGGTTGCCTACAGTCATGGTTACTGATTTTTCAACAGTGACATAACCCAAGCCTGAGGCACTAAGTAAAAAAGACCCCGATTCAACATTCTTAATTTCATAGAACCCATCAGCGCTGGAAACTGCAATGTTACGGCCGTCCAATCGCAACAATACGCCTTGGACCATAGAGCCATCATCTGCTGTAATTTTTCCGCTTATGACTCCTGCCTGCCCACAGACGCTTTGCATGGCCATAAACAGCCATAAAAAAAGCACGATATGGAGCGAATACCTCAATTAATATCTACCCTTAGTATGATCCGTTGTTCCCCGGTATCAGCAATCTCTGGTGAACGGTGCACGATCCCATTGGCGGCTCCAGTATACTTGAATAAGTCTCCCTTCAGGATACCGACGTCACCTGCTCGCATCTGCCGAACCTTGTTTTGATCTCTTACGATCTTATCATTACTAGTGCCTAATGCCTCCCGATCTACATTATCCTCAGTAAGCCACTCTGTTCCAGGTCCGGAATAGGTGCAGAACAGTCTCAGATAATAACCATCAGTATGAAACTTTGAACAGGCGTTGTGGTCAATCTTACGCAAATACATAGTACCCGATCTGTCTTGGGAAAAATTGAGGAAGGCAAAAACTATCTCAGAGAGATCCTGGAAAAATGCATCGCTATTTTCGATTCCAAAGTCTATCCAAGAATCTTGAACCAAAGCCAGCTGTTCTTTAAGACCTTGCTGGCTCACAGGGCATGCCACTGGATCAAAATCGATCTCTAGCAGGTGATTGAGAAATTGTCGAACTTCCTCGTTGACCGAACGGCTCCAGCAAAATAGGTTCACATCCCGCTGTAGGATCTGTTCTCTTTCAGCCCAGGATTGACTGATCACCTGCCGGGTATCTTCAAGTTGGAGCTTCATAATGGCCAGTTATCTTTAAATTCAGTACCAGCATTCATACCCAGAATCTCTACATCTGTCAACAGGCACTGTTCTAGGTCAGATAGTATTTTATGCTTATCCATGTCCTTACCAATAAGAACCAGTTCATTTAAGCGATCACCCCATTGCTTGTCCCACTTCTCCTGCAGGTATTCTTGATGCTCCATATAGGCTTCACTGCTAGCACGTTGATTGAAGGGAACGCTGGCCCACCATCTGCCATAGATTTCCGCTTTTAGGGAACCTCCCGCTTGGCTCCATAGTACGGCGTTATCTGGTCTTGAAGCGATCCAGAATACTCCCTTACTGCGGATTATGGTATTGGGGAAATCTTCTGACACATACTTCAGAAACCGCTGAGGATGAAATGGCCTAGGGTCCTGGAAAACAAAGGAACTGATCCCGTATTCCTCGGTTTCAGGAGTATGGGCGATTCCCTTTTGGGCGAGTTCCAACTCCTTCTGCCATCCTGCTGATTGCTCCGCCACCTCGTAGTCGAATAAACCAGTATTTAGTATTTCCCTGGGATCGATCTGGCTATGAGTAGTTCTGATGATTTTTGCCGTAGGGTTAAGTTTTTTCAGCATTTTTTCCAGCAATCCCAGCTGCTCTTGGGTAACCAAATCCGTTTTATTCAGCAAGATTACATTGGCAAATTCCACCTGATCGGTCAGTAGATTTACAATGGAGCGATCATCCTCCTGATCGTCTGTCATCTTACGATCCACAATAGTATCTGCGCTCCCGAAATCTTTGAAAAAGTTGAAAGCGTCTACAACGGTGACCATAGTATCAAGTTGACTGATCTGGGTAAGATCATATAAATCATCTCCCATGGCGAAAGAAAAAGTTTGGGCTACTGGAATGGGTTCTGAGATTCCGGTACTTTCAATCAGCAGGTAGTCGAATTTGTTCATTTTGGCCAACTTCTCCACCTCGATCATCAGGTCTTCACGAAGCGTGCAACAAATACAACCATTGCTCATTTCCACTAATTTCTCATCGGTTCTGGACAATTTAGCCTCATTGGCTACCAGCTTTTCATCGATGTTTACTTCACTCATATCGTTGACGATCACCGCTACCTTCAACCCCTCCCGGTTATTGAGTACATGATTGAGCAGTGTAGTTTTACCTGCACCCAGGAATCCGCTCAAAACGGTTACCGGCAGTTTTTTATTTTTCTTGGTTTTGATCATTTATACTGGAGTTTATTTATCATATTAGTTGGGTCCCCTACTGCTCTGATGACTGTTTGGACTCCAAATTAAAGACTAATCCGTTAGTAGCTGTCGACAAAAACCAGCAATACTATCTCAAATCGGCATTTATCTTCAGGGGGCAGCACCACCAGCGCCAGATATTAATATTGCTTTAATCGGAAATTATAACCCACAACTTAGCTTAACGGTAATGGATAGCAACTAGTCTATGGGAGGTCCCCTCAAATGTAGGGTATAAGAAGAGGCAAATAGGGTATTGTCAAGATCTACCTGTGGAAATAAGTAATCAGGTGATGGTGAGCCATGGTTTACTAAATCACTCAGAACCGCAGTTTGGTTATGGTACAAATCACAAACCGCGCAATCCTCGTTTTGGGTGATTGCTAGTTCCACCCCGTGCTCATGCTCTTGCTCAGGTTGATGGTGATGCTGATGCGAACAGGTATGGTAGCTAAAAAGAAAGGGAAGCGCAAGATAATACCCCAGTAATAGCCTCGAACCTGGTTGAATGAATCGCCTCATATATGTGAAGCTAGAATATATCAGTAAGATTTGCAATACCGCTCCTGTAAATCAAAAGAGGTTGCACCCACTGGGTATTTTTACTGTTGTTGTCGAACTAACCACCTATCTGGACAGCCAACTTACTAATTTTTTGGTGAGTTCCGGATCCGCTTTTTGCTTGCTGGATATTAAGGAAAGGTCTCGATAATTCACTGGTTCGACTTCACATGTTTGAAGGGTACCATTATTTAGGAATGGCTGGACCGTGGTGTCAAAAGCAACGGAAAGCCCGGAGCCTTGTGACTGCTGAAAAAGAACCTCATATTCATTTGGAATAATATAGTTGGGAACTATAGCAGGCCTCTGCTTGTCGAATAAATGCAACCAATACATCTTTATGAAACTGGAATTGTTTTCATGAGCGTACCAGGTATTGGCGGTCAGCCACTGTTGAGCTCGTGATTTGTCAGATTTATATAAATTCATGTAAGGGTCAAAGTCAATATCCCGGGTACCCACCAACAGCAGCCGCTGTTGCCGAATTTTATGGCAAATGGTGTCGAAAGTATTGACCTGGTCTGGAATAATAGCATAAAGCAACCGTCCTGCTTCCACATCCTTGATCAGCTCTGATTTGGTGCCAAACTTTATATGCACGTAGGCACCCAGTTTTAAAATATTGGGACACAATATGGTTTTGTACAGGTGTTCTGAGATGCCAATGGTAATGATTTCTTTTAGCTGCGACTCCTTTTGGGTGATTGACAACTCCACCTTTTCCAGTGTTTCCATGGCACCTGATAACATGGTATTCAACATTCTGCCAAAATCAGTTTCAATTACCCCCTTTGATTTCCTAGTGAATAGTTTCTGACCCAACCTGGACTCTAAACTGGCTATTTGCTGACTTACCGTGGGCTGACTGATCATCAAAATCTCTGCGGCCCGGCTCAGCGATTTGCTCACGTATACCGCCCTGAAAGTTCGCAACCATTCCAAATTAATCATGTTATTGAAATTTTAATATCATAGATACAAATATACCATAAGAATTTATAGCCAACTAGCATATGATTCCCGTTAAACCAGAAAAATATTTCTAACTATAAAAGAATAAACATGTCAAAAGTAAGTGTTAATCCAGAGGGAAAAGTAGTACTGATTAGTGGAGCTAACCGTGGAATCGGTAAAGCGCTGGCGATTGAGTTTTTAGAAAAAGGCGCAAAAAGGGTATACGCGGGTGCCCGAAACATCGCTTCACTAGACCCGCTGAAAGCACAATACGGCGATCGTTTGGTTCCGGTAACCATCGACGTAACTGACCAAAGCACCATTGATCAAGCTGCATTGGCAACCGAAGATGTGGACATTCTGGTGAATAATGCTGGAATCTTGTTTCCCGGTGGCTTTTTAGACCCCCAAGCAATTGAACAGCTTAAATCACATTTGGATGTAAACGTAATTGGACTGATCAACCTGACGCATGCATTTTTGGGCCGACTAAAGAACAAGCCATCAGCAGCCATCATTAACATCAGTTCTATGGCGGGCCTGGCAAATATGCCTTCAATAGGAACCTATTCTGCCAGTAAAGCCATCGTGCATAGCATTACTCAGGGAATACGAGGGGAACTGGCCTCGGAAAATATCCTGGTGGCCGGTGTATATCCAGGACCGATAGATACTGATATGGCCAAAGGCTTTGAGATGGATAAAGACAGTCCAGAGGCAGTGGCCAAAAATGTAATTGCGGGTATCTCCTCGGGCGTTGAAGATATTTTCCCCGATACCATGTCTGAGCAAGCGGGCGGCCAGTACCAGGCAAGCCCCAAAGCCCTGGAAGAGGCGTTTGGAGCTTATGCAGGGTAAATTGTCAACCATTGAAACTGGTAAAAAGGACTGTTCTATGCGAATAGTCCTTTTTAATTTACTGACCCAGTGATGCTCTCAGGTCTTTGATTCTCTCCTGGTACTCATTAATGCTTTGCTTAGCAGTAAACTCATCCCATCCAAGTGCCTCCCATTCTTGCTTGATGAACTTTATGGCAGTATCACCAACGGTGATGGCTTCCTGCTTCCTATTCAATCTTTCCAGAATATCCATCTTTAGCCTGTGGTACCAGGACCTAGGGCCTTTTTTAAGGGCTGTATCAAGCAATATCAATGCGCTTTCCAGCTGCTTATTTCCAAAATAATAGTAATCTGCAGCCATGGCATATAGCTCAGGGTTTTGAGATTGACCCGTTAACAGCACTTGCTTTATATAATCCTCCACCTTTTGATCGGTGCCGGTATCTAGGGAAAACTTAATTTGGGTATTTTCCCATGATAGGTATATATCAGCATGGTGTGGCACGATGTCAATTTCTATGGTGAAGGACTCATAAAACCTGTCAGTAACTTTGGGTACAACCTGAAATCGAGCCACTTCCTTGTCTGGTTCGTAGGGTTTTCTGTGAATATAAAAAATGGTATCACTACTCAGGATCACGGTCCACATAGATGCTCCTGGAATGGTCATCAGGTTATAAACCCCAGCGGGTACCTGGTTGCCTTCGATGGTGACTGGCCCATCCAATCTAATCTTTGGACCAGCTCCGGCCCCGGTTTTCCACAGGGTATCGAATGGTACCAAACCTCCAAATATCTGGCGACCCCGCACCGAAGGCCTCTCGTAATCAATGGTAATGGTATTGAACCCCACCTGCTGGGTAATTTTGCCTCTTGCGCTTAATGGAGGGAAATCCGGTGGTGGTATGATGTCAATTAACTCGATGGTATACAGCAAAGTAGAGTCGGGTGACAAAAAATCGGGATATTGGGTTCTTTGGCTCAATGCCGGAGGAACTATAAGCTTTCTAATTTCTCCTCGTTTCATGCCCAGCATTCCCAAATCAAGGCCCTCGATAGCTTGCTTACCGCCTAGCAAAAACCGCACGGTGGATCCGGCTTTTC
>JANQPK010000098.1 GCA_028289505.1 Cyclobacteriaceae bacterium | reverse complement strand
TTTGAGATAAAGTGTACTCAAATCCCTTTTCTGTGCCAAATGCTCCCAGTTCTCCCTGCTTGTTGAGCGCCAAATAACCCACCTGGAAATCTTTAAATCGTCGAGGGTGCTTGGTTACAATGCGTTTGATTGCTTCTTCACAAGCTTCCTGTGGCGTCCTCCCCTGTCTCATCAATTCTACTATTAAGAATGAACCGAGGGTTTTCATTACATACTCTCCAACACCGGTAGCACAGGCGCCACCAATTTCATTATCGACATACATGCCCGCTCCAATTATTGGTGAATCACCTACCCGACCGTGTCGCTTATAGGCCATGCCGCTGGTGGTACAGGCACCGGCAATATTATTATTCCTATCAATAGCTAAGATTCCGATAGTATCATGATTCTCGAAATTAGTCTCTCCGAAAGGTTGCTTCTCTTTGGACCAAACCTGCCATGCTTTTTTGGACTCCTCAGTGAGTAGGTTCTCCTGTTGAAATCCTTGTTCCAGGGCGAAATCCAAAGCCCCTTTCCCACTTAGCATAACATGAGGCGTTTCTTCCATAACTTTACGAGCCACTGAAATAGGATGTTTGATATGTTGTAAGTAAGTAACAGATCCAGCATTGCCTAAATGGTCCATAATGCAGGCGTCCAGTGTAACTAATCCCTGAGCATCTGGTAATCCTCCATAGCCTACACTCTTGTCCATAGGATCTGCTTCCGGAACTCGGGCTCCTGCTTCCACTGCATCCAGGGCACTATTGCCTTTAGATAAACTACTGACTGCCGCTTTAACCGCTTTTTCGTTATTCCAGGTGGCAATCACCACCGGGACCGAGCCCTGTAATGGTGACACAGAAGCAGGTACCTGGTGGTATCCCAGAAGGCCGGTACTGGCCAGGGCTGAGTTTCGTAAAAACCTCCTTCGATTTAATTTCATGAAAACCTATTTTATGGTAAAGATGGTTGACTGGCAACTCAAATGAAGTTATCCCAAATTTCTCTTTTTACAAAAGTGGAGCTTTCAATAGCGCAGCGTCCATTTTCTAATAAAAAGGGATAGGATTGCCAGTATTAAGAACCACAGTGCGATCTCAGGTCCCGCAAAGAGGAAAAGCACCGACCATAACAGGAGATAATATATGGGTAGTATTAGGATTCCTGTGAGAAATTTGATGGAACTGTTGAAAACAGGATCACTTAATCGGCTTAATAGCTGGGTACTTATAAAAAGCGGAGGGAAGTTGAGCAAGAGGGACCAACCTTTGGCCATGGTTCTCAAAAATCCTTCAGCAGGTTGTGCATTGGTTAAAGGAACATCTGAAGGGGCCGTTTGTCGGACCCATTTGTTACAACCAGAGGGGTTCAGGTATTGCCGTGGTCTCTGATTGAGATAATCCTCATATTTTTGGTAATCCTGGTTATCGGGTATGCAGATAATTAGTTGTTGCATGGCCTCCTGAACCTGGTCGGTCAAGGTACGTTGGCTTTTGCCATCCCCGTTTATGAAAGCTGCGGTGGAGATGGATGCACCGTAATTTACATTTACACTACCTCCAAATAGTCGGTGATGAGTATAGTTGATGCCTACTGGGACTATGGTGATGGGCTTTTCAACTCCCAGGGCAATTCGAGTAAATCCCTTGCTTAAGGGTAGCAACAAGCGCTTTTGATGATGATTGGCTTCGGGGAATAGCATAATTGCCTGTTGACCCTGTAAAACAGCAAAACACTTTTCGAAGATCTGATGATTGTTGAATAATTGTTGTCGGCCATCTCTAATACGATACACCGGCATCATATTTAGGCTGGAGAAGAGTTTCCGTACCAACTTGAATTTAAATACGTCCGCTCTAACCAGGAAGTGGGTATGACGTTTGTTAGTACTAGCTACCAGCAGGGCGTCCAGGAAGGCATTTTGGTGGTTTACCGTAAACATCACAGCTCCAGTGGTGGGGATGTTATCTCGTCCGGTAATCAGGATCTTCTGAAAGTACAGGTTCAATCCCAATCGGACATAGCTCCTTACCAAAGCGTACCAGAAGCTCATGAAACAACGGTGAGAACTTGTTTTCTGGACCAAAAAAAACTGAGTACTAATCCGGAGACAATATGCCATAAACCCCACCAGGCTGCTACTAAAGCCATCCCCCCAAGTCCATTAAAAAAAGTAAAGATAAGCAGCAATCCCAACCCCGAGTTTTGAATGCCTGTTTCGATAGTAAGGGTTTTGCGATCTGCTGTAGGTAGGAAGAATAATCTAGCTAATAAATAGCCAGAGCTTAGTGCCACCCCATTGTGGATAAATACAATGAACACTACCAGATGAATGGTTTCCAGAAATATCTTGAAGTTTATCGCAAAGGCAGCGGCAATGAATCCAAGGAAAATTAAAATGGAAATTGGTTTTAACCATTTAGACATGTTCTGGGCTATTTTCGGACGATATTGTCTCCACCACATCCCCAATAATAAGGGAACTCCCAGGATAAGTGCAATGGTTTTAAAGATCTGTACCGGATCTATACTCACGGTTTGAAGAATTTCACGGGTAGGTTGGTATAAACTTCCCCAAAACTGCAGATTGATTGGAGTCATAAAGATGGCGGCTACCGTAGCAAAAGCAGTAAGACTTACGCTTAGTGCAGCATTTCCTTTTGATAAGTTGGTCATAAAATTTGAAATATTTCCGCCTGGACAGGCGGCCACCATAATCATACCCAGAGCAATGTTGGGATGGGGTTTGATCAACAGGATTAAACCAAAAGTTAGAGCCGGAAGTAAAATAAACTGAGAAAAAATACCCAATAAGGTGGCCTTGGGGTTGCTGATCAAATTTTTGAAGTCCCCTGGTTTGATATCTAAAGCTACCCCAAACATTACAATTGCCAAACAGAGGTTTAATAACCAGAGGGCATCCTGGCTAAAGTTTATGCGAATGGAGTCAATTTCCAAAACATAGAAAATAAGGTGGAGCACAAGATACGCAAAATTTGTAATCAACAAGTTTTTGTCAAATAACTCCCATTTATGCAAACAATACGGCGATATCCAACGTTAACTTATCACCACTTAACTATATTTTTTACTTAAAAACCACCGCTATGGTATTGTCAGAAAGGCAGGTTACCCGCCACAAATACCGAGACCAATTATTGGCCACCCCACCATCAAAGGAAATCCGAGTATTGATGATTGGCAATAACCCCAGGGAGATGGGTTGCCTAAGCATGCATCTACGCAATTTTAATTGGAAGCGCTTTTTGGTGAATGCTACGTTTGATTTAACTGAAGGTTGGAGGATTGCCCAGTATTATCAACCAGATTATGTCCTCATTGATGGAAGTCTTAACCTGAGTAAAATAAAGGAATTTGTGCATCAACTTCGTACTCATCGGTCCACCGGTAAGGCGGTTATAGCACTACTAAAGGAAAGCAACCATTCAGAATTGGTCATCCCGGGGGTACAGGATTATTTACTCAAGGACAATATCGCATCGGACACTTTTGCCTTTGATGTGTTGAATGCAGTTGCTCGTAAGATAAAACAAGACAAAAAGGTTTATCGGCTGGCTAGCCCAAGTTCAACCTCCTGGATTTCACAGCTCTTTGGCAAGAAGGTGATGGCTAATAACTAGATCACTCTTTCTAAGCGAATCTTTCGCACCAGTTTTTGATTGTCTCGCATCAGCTCTAATTTCAGCTTTTTACCCGGTCTACTGCGAAAATAATTGTTTACTTCTCCCAGTGTCATTTCAGCCACTTGCTGTCCATTTATCAGTTGCATTTGATCCCCTATCTGGATATCTCTACGGCTAGCAGGAGACCCTTTTCGAACATTACTGACAATGTATTGGTTCAGTTTTTGCCCAACAGCTTTAACTTCAATGCCACTCATGTTGTATTCAAATTTATTACTGAAGTTCCGATTCCTTCGATAATAAAGATTGCCATTGAAGTAATCGACAATCACAGTAAACCGATTCAATACACCACCTCCTAGGGTTCCTTGCCTACCCGTCTTCTTTAGCACGTCCGAAAAACTGCCACGATCCGGCCAGGATGCTATAACATCATCAAAATCGAATTTGCCAAACTCAACACTACCGACTCGGCCAATATGACCATCAATATCGCCACCAAGTCCTCGACCAAGATTTGTTCGAATCACTTTTTTGGGCAATACTAAATCTTTGTGGGAATCAGTGTCCAATAACAAGGAATGACTGGCACCAGTATCGATCATCAGTTTGGCTGCTATGGAGGTACCGTCGTTGAGCTGCAAGTTAGTATGTATGTAAGGCTTAGTGTCCTGTATTTCCAAAGGTAATACCCGACTATTTCGTTTTGCTTTGAAAGAGAAGGGTTCGTGCAATACCAGCATTTCCTCCTGGTAGTTGATTTCCACGATGAACCTACTGAACAATTCGTATCCAAGGATACCATGTACATCCGTTCCCAAATAGTTCTTTAGTTGCAAGTAGTCCTCCTCCAGTACCAGTAATGCTTGTCCCTGACCTACTACTCCTGGAAGTTTCAATGATATTCCGTTGGCCACGTAAGCGGTTATTTGCCTGTCCCCATCAGCACCTACTAATGGAATTTTACGATTGTAACTGATGTTGAGAATGTCTGTGAAGGTGCGATCTGTCAGAATTGAGGTGCGTACTCCTGTATCCAATACGAATCTTAAAGGCATACGATGATTCAAAACCACTGGTATTACGATAAG
>JANQPK010000097.1 GCA_028289505.1 Cyclobacteriaceae bacterium | reverse complement strand
ATGCAGTGCCGGATTTAACTTCTCAAGGCCGTAGACCTCCAGCAGACTTGCCGAGGCAAACTGAGTGTAGGTGGGAAAGTCCTGCTTCAGCGCTGGTACTTGCTGCGCCGAACAGGATCTACCACGAAGTGGATAACGATCCCCGAAATTATAGTAGCTCAACACAATATCATTTTGACCGTTTTCGTCGAAGTCATTATAAAAAACCTCAAAAGGCTCTTTTGCTGAAGCCTGATATTTGTAGTTTAAACCCAGATTACCGACAACCAAGTCATCATCCCCATCTCCATCTAGATCTTTTGCCGCTATACTATACCACCAACCTTCAGAATTCGACACCCCGAACTTCTTGGTTTGGTCAGTGAACTTGTGGCCGTCAAACCGTAGGAAAGTTACTGGCATCCATTCGCCTACAATCACCAGATCAGTCCACCCGTCTCCATCAAAATCCGACCAAACCGCATCGGTTACCATGCCAATTTGATTCAGGTCTTTGGCAAATTTGTTGGTGATATCTACAAACTCACCATTATCATTCTGAAGTATCCTGCTGGTAGCCGGTGAAGGGTACGACCATGGTACATGTCTACCTCCAATAAAGAGGTCCATATCGCCATCTTTGTCGAAGTCGAACGGTCTCACGCAAGAGCCGCTTTCGTGAACTTCAGCACCGCTGGAGGTACTGGTGAATTTGCCTGAACCATCATTGATGTACACCCTGTCTTTATACTGTTTAGCTCCTGGTGCCCATTCGTTACCACCACTAACCACATACAGATCCAAGTCTTGGTCCAGATCAATATCTACAAATACCGCATCAAGATCCTCATAAGCGGCATCGGCCTCAAATGCCGGTATCTTTTGTTTCGACATCTTCCCCTTTTTATCTTGCAGGATCAACTGTCCAGACCACCCAGTAGCACCGCCCAAATAGAAGTCCATAATCTGATCCCCATTTACATCACCAGCCGCCAGTGCGGGACCAAATTGAGACATTTTATGTGGTAGCAGGACTTGTTTCGCATAATCATCATAGTTGTTTTCATGATGTGCCAGTGATATGGGCTCTAACCTTGAAAAAACAACCGAAGCCATCTTAGATTTATTTGCAGCTCTTTCCTTGGCAGGCTCTGTTCTATCCAATGTTAGCTCCTGATTGCTCGGAAGTTGTTTGCGGGTACTAGTGGTCCCATCTGGCCAAGTGATGGACAACTCATCGATACTAGATCGGTAACCCAATCCGAAATGGGCAATATTTTCACTGGTTGAGTACATACCTCGCACACTGGTGAATTCATACCACTGCTTAAGGTCGCCTGCCACTATTTTAACTTTGGTGCCAAATAGCGGCCGGTTTTGCTTATCGGTTAATTTGACCCTGAAATAATGCTGATTTTGGGTGTCTTGCAGATTATTGCGATAAATGAAAGCTCTTGCATTTACATTGTTGACAACCAGATCTAAGTCACCATCATTATCCAAATCTGCATAAGCAGACCCATGTGAAAATGTCGGCTGATCTAATCCCCATTCAGCTGCCACCTTGGTAAAGGTCAAGTCGCCATTGTTTTTAAAGGCATAATTTGGCAGCTTTTGAGAAGGTACAATTTTCAAGGCTTCTTCCAGGTCTAGAATGTCCCAGATAGTCACGGACCCAGCATTAGGGTTATTTTGGATATAGGTATTAGCGGTTTCTTCCACATGGGCCGAGAACTTTTTGTCAGCATCAGTGTTTCGAATATCTCGAAGTAGTCCGTTGGTGATGTGAATATCTTTTAATCCGTCATTGTCAAAGTCGGCGAATAGGTTGGACCAGCTCCAATCCGTGCTGGGCACCTTGGCCATTTGTGCGATATCACTGAAGCGGGCAGTATTATCGAAAGTACCTTGATTCAATTGTAAGGTATTAAACATATACTGGTAGTGTCCACCATCAGTTACCACTTTCCAGAAAGCGCTGGGGTCCATGCCGCTCATGTTGGCCTTCAGCCTGAAATTATCTTCTGCCACCATATCCACCACCATAAGGTCCATCATGCCGTCGTTATTGATATCCGCACCATCAACGCCCATGCTGAAGTAGGAAATGTGATTCATTGATGTTTCCAGTTTATTGGTGAAAGTCCCATCTCCATTGTTCATGTACAGAAAATCGGGAATTTCAAAATCGTTAGCCACGTAAAGATCCGTCCAGCCATCATTATTCACATCAGTAGCGGTAACACTGTTGGGATATCCAGGTGTGCCCACTCCCGCTTCCTCGGTGACATCAACAAAAGACTGGTTTCCGGTGTTTTTGTATAGGCGAGGGGCGTGTTCCGGGCTGGGCTTAATGCCATAGTAGTCGGAAAAATTTCCCGGGTTCGGAGGTTGGTTCAACAGGAATAAGTCCAGTAAACCATCTTTATTGTAGTCAATAAATACCGCGTGACGGGTTCGTCGATCATCGGCGATTCCCCAGGAAGTAGCACTCTCGGTAAAGGTAGGAAACCCACCATCCTCAGCTGGGCCATTATTGATGTAAAGCTGGTTTTTTCGTAAATCAGGACGTTTATCATACAACTCACGGGTGACGTAAACATCCAACCTGCCATCGTTGTTGACATCTCCAACCAGCACTCCGGAGGACCATCCACCATTATCTGTGATGCCCGCTTTTCCGCTAACATCTTTAAACTTCAGATCTCCCAAATTCTGATACAGTCGATCACCTTCCAGATTACCGGCAAAGTAAATATCCTGCAAGCCATCGTTATTGAAGTCTCCGATTCCTACGCCTGCTCCACCATAGAAATTAGAATAGATCAGTATATTATGATCTTTGGTGTCTACTAGGGTATTTTGAAAGTCTACCCCGGTGCTTTCTGAATCCAACAGTGTGAATAAGGTGGCATTTTTGTTCTGTGCTAATAACAGTTGTTGGGTGGTTAAAAGCACCAGAAGTTGCCATAGAACAGTCCGAAAGGGTTTTAGCACCATAATTACAATATCCGCAAAAATTTAACCAAACACTAAATACTAAACACTAAACACTACTCAACCCATTCAAATTTCAGCATGGTATCATTATTTCTGGCAATCAGTAGTTTTGGTTCATCGCCTTCAGTTATCCAGGCGTCTCTTACCTCACCTGTTACATGGATACCGACCTCTTTGGGAGCCAAATAAGTAAATCTGCGGTTGGCACCAGAACCTTTTAGAAAAGCACCGCGGCTGGCATCGCATCGTCCAACCTGGGGTTTAAGTGCGTAGAAGTTGCCTCCCATCCAAATATCTTGGTTACCATCTCCGTCTAAATCCTGTGCCACAATTCCAAATACGGGAGCCACCTGTGATTTCAAGGGTAATGCTTCCAGCTTAAATTGATTATTTCCCTGATTCCAAAGTACAGCATGCTCCAGGTATTCTGCGTGGTAAGCCAATGATCGTTCCTTTACGGTGGCAGGGAACAAGGAGTCATAGGTTTGGAACGCATAATCCTCATACTTAAGGATTTTCTTGCGCAGGCTTGGTAGCTGATCGGTAAGATCCATTTTACTGGCAAAAGGAAAGTCTGTGTCATTGGCGGGGGGATACCAGTTAATGATAAACTCACTTTTACCATTAGCGTCAAAATCATTGACAAACATGGTGAGTGGCTTTTCGGCGGAAGCTTTAAATTTCAAATTGAGGCCCCAGTTACCTACTACAAAATCGACATTCCCGTCATCATCGAGATCAGCAGCTTCAACCCGGGTCCACCAGCCATTACTATTAGGGATCACCAGATTATTTTCAAAGTTTCCATTCTCGTTTATAAAGACTGTAATGGGAGCCCAGTCACCCACAAGTACCAGGTCTTGATCACCATCGCCATCCACATCGCTCCAACTTCCATCGGTAACCATACCATAATTGCCCAGGGGTTCCGGGGCTTTATCGATAAAGGTGCCATTGACATTCCTCAGCAAAAAGCTCCTGGGAGGCAATCCGTAATTTCCAGGAACTGATCTTGCACCGAGAAATATATCGATGGCACCATCCTGATCGTAGTCTGCTGCTTCCAGGGTGGAAAAGTTACCCACCACCTGTGGGACGCTGTTTAAATCGCGGCTGAAATTTCCCCGTCCATCGTTTTTATACAAGCGCACCTCAAAGAACTGACGATCCATTTCGATCTGGTTGCCTCCGGAGCCAATCATCAAGTCAAGATCCCCATCCTGATCCAGGTCAAAAAGGGCACCACAGGTGCTTTCAAAATTGGCATCTCGGGAAAGGGAAGTGCTGCTCTTGAAACGAAAATCACCCGATTGGTTTTGTAAAAAGATTTTATCCTGATGTCCACTCGAACCTAATAGAATGAAATCCTCTCGCTGATCATTGTTGATGTCACCGGTAACCAATCTGGGTCCTTCCGTGGAGAGCATTTGGTTAAGTAGAATTTCAATATCAAAGTCATTGTAGCGGTTTTCCGTGTGATTGGCATTGGCCGGCAGTGACGCTTTTGTAAATAATGGTGAGGAGCCTTCATTTGATGGTTTCGTTGTTTGAGAAGCTTGGGAATAGTCAAGAGTAATGGTTTGATTGGCAGTGATGTTGTTCAACACCTGTACTTTACCATCCGGCCAGGTTACTTTCAATTCATTCACCATGTTGTTCTGCCCCAAACCAAAAAGTAGAGCAGGTTCGATACTGCTTTGAAATCCCCGATTGCTGTAGTTCTCCAGCATCTGGATAGACTGATTCAATTTCAATTCAACCTTGGCACCAATTCCGTATTGATTATGGTCATCTC
>JANQPK010000094.1 GCA_028289505.1 Cyclobacteriaceae bacterium | reverse complement strand
GACAGATTCATCTTGTTCAATTACATCGCCAACCTTCTTCAACCAGGCCAAAATGGTTCCTTCCATAATGCTTTCTCCCATTTTGGGCATCACCATTTCTACTCTCGCCATGATATCAATTTTGAAGTATCAGCTGATTGAAATGCCGTAAATTTAATATTTTCAGGTCTTTTCTCCATCCATTTCCAGCAATCTTTGCCTTGCTAGGTTCAATACAGCTAGAGTGGAGTATTGTATATTGACGTTTCGATCTCTAAATAGAGACAACTTTTTAGTAATGGTTTCAGTGCCATCCGAACAGGCTATCCAAACCGTCCCAACGGGTTTTTCCACAGTGCCACCACCGGGCCCGGCCACCCCGCTGGTGGCGATTCCAATATCAGAGTTAAGGTGTTTTCTCACACCCTCAGCCATTGCCGCTACCGTTTGTTCACTGACCGCTCCGAAGGCATTTAGCGTGTCTTCTGGTACCTCTAGCAGCGATTTTTTTAATCGATTTTGATAAGCTACTACCGATCCCACAAAATAATCGGAGCTTCGTTCAATAGCGGTGATGGCTTTGGACACTGAGCCACCGGTACAGCTTTCTGCTATGGCCAAAGTAAGTTGGCTTTTTCGCAACAGCGCTCCCACCACTTTTGGAACGGTGTCTTGATCGTAGCCATAGATGTACTTGGTAATCAAAGGGCGCACTAATTCGATTTGGTGGGCCACATCCTCCTCCAATTCTGCAAAGCTTTTTCCAGTGGCCGTCAGTCGAAGCTTTACTTCCCCAAGGCTGGGTAGATATGCAAGCTTGATGTGGGCCGGTAATTGTACTTCCCAAGATTTAATTTTATCGGATAACCAGGATTCTCCAATGCCAATGGTCTTTACCAGCTTATGGTATATAGTTGGCATTTCAAATACAGAGGCTAATTTTGGTAGAATCTGTTCCCTAATCATTGTTTTCATTTCATGGGGAACCCCTGGCATGGATACATACACCTTGCCGTCTTGGTGAAACCACATTCCCGGGGCAGTTCCAACTCGATTGGTGATGTGGTCGCAGGCAGTGGGAAGATAAGCCTGCTCTCTATTTGTTTCCGTTAATTCCTTTCCTACCTTTTTAAAAATCTCTGCTACTTCCTTCAAAGCCTGCTCGTGCAGAACGATTTCGCAACCAAAAAATTTCGCTAGGCAGGGTTTGGTGAGGTCATCACTGGTAGGGCCAAGTCCCCCAGTCATCAAGATGATATCAGCTCGATTAGTGGCCAAGTCCAGTGCGTCAAGGATATCCTTTTCATTATCAGAAACAGTAGATTTACGCACAGTCCTGATACCGATCTTATCTAATTCTTTGCTTATCCATTGGGAATTGGTATCAACTATTTGTCCGTATAATATTTCATCTCCTACTGAAATTATTTCAGCTCGTATTAAGTCCATGCTTATTTTTAAGTGACAGTCGCGCAAAAATACATTAAAAGTCACATACAACATTCCCGTGATCAATAGAACCAAGAAATTGGCATGATTTTGACTACATTTATTTTGTTTCATAAAGATCGTGTAAATGAAGCCATATAAATCAGTCAGGTTAGTATTTTGTTTGTTGATTACTTTGATCGCAGTGAGTTGTAAAACAGCCTCTCATGCACAATAGACAAGGTCTTAAAGGATTTTGGCAAAGTATTGTATGAGGATGATCAGTTAACTACAGATCAAGTCGTAGACGGCCTCAAAGAGGCTTTAGCTCAAGGAATCACCAATGGATCTGACCAAGCTTCAGCGGTTGACGGCTATTTAAAGAATCAATTCATTAGAATCGTTTTCCCACCGGATGCGGCAAAAGTAGAATCCAGGTTACGGCAGTTGGGTCTTGGTAATGAGGTGGATAAATTTATAGTTTCTATGAATCGCGGAGCAGAACGCGCTGCCAATGAGGCTAAACCTATATTTCTTCAGGCAATAAAAGAAATGACTATTGAAGATGCCTGGGGAATTTTGAAAGGAGAGGAGGATGCAGCAACTCAGTACCTTAAACGCACCACCTCTGCGTCTCTGGAAAGAAAATTCCAGCCAATTATTGCGCAGTCTTTAAATGAGGTCAGTGCCACCAGGTACTATACTGACTTGGTCTCTACTTATAACAAGATTCCTTTTGTAGAAAAGGTTAATCCAGACCTTGATCAATACGTAACCGAACAGGCTATCCAGGGACTGTTTGTACTGATTTCAGAAGAGGAAGTCAAAATAAGGCGAGATCCCACCGCCAGGACCACCAAACTACTGCAGAAGGTATTCGGAAATCAGTCCAGCAGTGGGCATAGCAGGTATTAAAAAAAAGGCCGACATTCACGCCGGCCTTTTTTTAAAATACTTCTTTTATCTTATCCAAGATAAGGGATTAATAACTTGATCGCAGGGTGTGCACTGAGTTTGTTAATAGCCTTATCCTTAATTTGACGCACTCTTTCACGGCTGATTCCCAGCTCAGCTCCAATGTCGCCTAAGGATAACTTGGATTCAACTCCGATTCCAAAGAACATTTTGATTACCTGACGCTCCCTCATAGTCAAAATCGAAAGCAACCGGTCTATCTCTTTCTTTAAGGAATCATTGTATTCTAACTCCTCATCGGTTTTCTGAGAGTCACTGTTTTCCAATACATCCAACAGGCTATTGGTTTCTCCTTGCTCAAATGGAGCATCTACCGATAGATGCTTGGAAGAAGCCCTCAAAGTGGTTTTTACCTCATCCACACTTACATCCAGTAATTCTGCCAACTCCTCATCAGTAGGCTCTCTTTCAAGATGCTGCTCGAAAGTAGAGGCAACCTGATGTATCCGCGAAATTGCACCTACTTTGTTGGCAGGTAGACGAATCATTCTGGACTGTTCCGCCAGAGCCTGCATAATGGCTTGCCGAATCCACCAAACCGCGTAGGAAATAAATTTAAAGCCCCTAGTTTCATCGAATTTTTGAGCTGCCTTTATCAAACCTAGGTTTCCCTCGTTAATGAGATCATTAAGGGGAATCTTAGTGTGCTGATATTGCTTGGCTACACTCACTACAAACCTTAGGTTCGCTTTGGTAAGCTTTTCCAACGCTAGCTGATCACCTTGCTTAATCCTTTGTGCCAATTGTACCTCCTCTTCCGGTGTCAGCAGTTCTACTTTGCTGATCTCGTTAAAGTATTTTTCCAGAGTTTGACTATCTCTGTTGGTAATTGACTGTGTGATTTTTAATTGTCGCATGTTTTATGTTTACCCTCCATTAATTTCAATTCTACTCATATCACTATATCAAACCCCATCGGGCCAAATTAAGTTTCATATGTTCTTGGTTGGGGAAGCGTCCACACCCGGCAAAAGACGGTTAGGTCTTAGTTTAAAAAATGTGTTCTGGTGTGTACTAAAAATGAGTATTATTCGAATATATTTTATAACCAATAGGTTAACTGCACCCTAACATTACTCCTGAGTCCTCTTTCAACCCCTCTTTCTACTATTTTTGCGAAGTTACGGAAAAATTAAACTTATTCCAATTATTTTATTAACATTGCAGGTTATCTTGGTTTCTATTAAAACCAACGAGGTCCTATTGAGATTATTGTCGGCGCTAAAAAGGTAATTTTTCTCCTTCAACACTAACCATTGACGCAAAAGCTTCTTTAATTCCTGGTAAAAGGAGGTGTTCCGATTCATTGGTAATTTCCCTACTATCAATTTCCACCACCTCCGCCAACTCACCCATGGTTCCTGTGGTAAATACTTCATCTGCATTGTAAAATTCAGTAAGCGAAAGATTCTTCTCCACTAATGAAATACCCAGTGCTTGAGCTAAATCAATCACTTTACTTCGGGTAATTCCCGGTAAACAGCTGTCGGCATGTGGTGTATAAAGTATCCCTTGGCTTGCCATAAAAATATTGGTGGCATTGGTCTCAGAAACAAATCCTATTTGATCCAGCATCAGTGCATCATCTGCTCCGCATAGATTGGCCTCGATTTTTGCCAAAATATTGTTAATTAAGTTGTTATGGTGAATCTTGGAGTCCAGATTTTGCGGTGAATTTCGGCGAATGCTACTGGTACTCAGCTTTAGCTTGATCGATTGATAAATTGGTGGTTTCCATTCTGCCAGTACGATCAGCGTACAACCAGCCTGATTGAGTTTGGGATTCATGCCAGAGGTAATCTTTTCACCTCTGGTGAGAGTGAGGCGAACGTGGGTATCATCGCGCATCTCATTGGCTTCCAAAGTACTGAATAAGGCCTGTTTTATCTGGTTGGTGGTGGGCACCGCAGCGAAAGCCATGGCTTTGGCAGAATGCTGTAATCGAAGCATATGTTCTTCCAGAGCGAAGATCTTTCCGTTATATACCCGGATTCCTTCCCATACGGCATCGCCACCTTGTACCACGCTGTCGAATACCGAAACTTTGGCCTCTGCTCTTGGCAGCAGGTCACCATTGACGTAAACTAGGATATCCTGATTTCTGGGATCAAACTTTTGAAGCATAACTAAAAACTAAAAACTTAATACCTAAAATAGTATATTTCCTCTACCACAAACCATTAACGCTATGTCTTTTTACCAGAAACATCAAGATGCGCTAGAACAGGCTATTACAGCACTTCATGAAAGACGTTTTTTCACCTTATACCCAGAGTTCCCCAGCCCCAAAATATATGGTGAAAATGCCGATTCAGAGGGTCGAACCAGTTTTCAAAATGCCATAGGCAAAAAATACCAGGCGCTGATACAAGAGGATCCGGTAACCTGGGTAGGAGATGAAGAGTCACCGTATCTACAGGAACCGTTAAGCATTCAATACCCTCAATTTGATAATGATACTTTAATAGAAAGAGCTGCCAGAACCTTTTCTGCTTGGCGTAAGGTATCCCCAAAGGAAAGAGCTGGACTGCTTGTAGAAAGTTTAGATCGCATCAAGGAGCGGTTTTTTGAAATAGCTTATGCCACCATGCATACTACTGGTCAAGGATATATGATGGCATTCCAGGCTTCTGGCCCCCATGCAGCTGATCGGGCGCTTGAAGCTATTGCCAGTGGATTGGAAGAACAACTTCGTTTTCCCAGAAGTGTGAGATGGGAGAAACCCATGGGTAAGTATCAGATTGATTTGCAAAAAGAATGGCGTACTATTCCTAAAGGAATAAGTTTGGTGATAGGTTGTTCCACATTTCCTACTTGGAACAGCGTTCCGGGTATTTATGGTAGTCTGGTTACCGGAAATCCAGTTTTAGTTAAACCTCATCCTGGAGCTATTTTACCCATTGCCA
The DNA here is from genome assembly GCA_028289505.1 of Cyclobacteriaceae bacterium. Lineage (GTDB taxonomy): Bacteria > Bacteroidota > Bacteroidia > Cytophagales > Cyclobacteriaceae > SZUA-3. The sequence goes on along the minus strand of JANQPK010000094.1, from coordinate 365 downwards.
TATTCGTATCAGAGATTCAAAAACTACTGGTAGAGGCCAACCTTGATCCTAATATTTGCCAATTGGCGGTTGATACCAGGGATGACCAGCGAACGGTGGCTTTGGCGGAGCATCCTCAAGTAAAACTTATCGATTTTACGGGGAATAGTGAATTTGGTAATTATCTCGAAGGGTTACCTGGTAAAACAGTATTTACCGAGAAAACTGGTGTCAACTCGATTATCCTGGACTCGGTAGCCGATGTGGATAAAGTGGCTCAAAACTTGGCATTTTCGGTGGCCCTTTATTCAGGGCAAATGTGTACTGCACCTCAAAATATTTTTATTCCTGAGTCCGGAATCAGCTCCAGTGACGGGACTATTTCC
>JANQPK010000075.1 GCA_028289505.1 Cyclobacteriaceae bacterium | reverse complement strand
ATTCAGGTTCCTTTGCTATTTGTAATATGTGTGTTCTTGAATATTCTGATCAGTCATTTGACGCCGCCACCAAAGCCCGAAAAAGTAGCTCAGATGACCTGGACCAGAAGTATCTACCAGGAGGAAACCAGAGAGTTGCAGGGACTGCCATGGTATCGGAATTATCGTATATTAGCAGTCATCTTGCTATTGATCACAGCAGTAATTGTAATATGGTTCTGGTAAGCAAATAATATGGGACATCTATGGGGAATTGACCTGGGGGGCACTAAGGTAGAAGGCGCCATTCTTGATACTGATTCGTTTGAGGTACTGGCTCGTACTCGCATTCCAACCGAACAACAACATGGATATCGGCATATAATAGGTCAGATAACTAAACTAGTCTCTATGCTCAAGCAGGAAACCGGGTTATCTCCTGAGATAATAGGAATTGGTACTCCTGGTTCCACCGATCCCAAAACGGGCACCCTTAAGAATAGCAATACGGTTTGCCTCAATGGAGAGCCGCTGCATGAAGACCTGCAGCATGCTTTAAACCTTCCTGTGGAGATGGCTAATGATGCCAACTGCTTTGCCCTGGCCGAAACACGCATGGGAATTGTTCAAGACGTTTGTCCCGATGCCAGAATGGTCTTTGGTGTGATCATGGGTACCGGTGTGGGAGGTGGTATCGTGATCAACAACCAAGTCTGGAATGGACGCATGGGAATAGGTGGAGAATGGGGTCACACTTTTCTAGATGAATCTGGTGGACCCTGCTATTGCGGTGACATTGGCTGTACAGAACAAGTTATTTCAGGACCTGCACTAGAACGATTCTATACTAAAATCAGTGGTAAGAAACTGAAAATGAAAGAGATTGTATCGAAATACCGCGAACAGTCAGATCAGCATGCTACGGAGACCATGGAACGTCTGATGCACTTTTTCGGGCGTGGTTTGTCCAATATCATCAATGTACTGGATCCGGATGTGGTAGTACTAGGTGGAGGAGTTGGCAGCATCGACGAACTGTATACATTGGGTGTGGAAAGCCTGGAAAAATTTATATTCAATACCAGGTTTGAAACCATTGTTGCCAGACCTAAGCTAGGAGATAGTGCAGGGGTTTTTGGTGCGGCCTTCCTAGTGGAATAAGCAATCAGAAATAAGCAATAAAAAATTAGAAACTAGCAGTACCAAACACTTACTTATTTCTAATTCCTTATTCCTTATTAGTTATTTCTTATACCGCCCCAACGCCTTCAGCCACCACTTCCTCCTGCTTCGAATCATCCTTAAAGAACACAAAGAATATTAGCGTGAACACCATGGTGGCTGCGGCAAAAACGCCCCAGAAAAGACGCCAGTCAGGCGGTGAAAGGGTGCCGCCCTCTCCCAGAGTATTGACAAATGCACCTGAAAACTGAGCACCCAGGAACATGCCCACACCTTGGGTCAACAGTATTAGTAATCCTTGGGCCTGTCCACGGATAGCTGTTGAAGTCTTCTTATCCACATATATCTGCCCGGTCACAAAGAAGAAATCATAGCAAATACCATGGATCAGAATCCCAATCATAATCACCCAGTAAGTACCGGGAATAGCTGCGGTGGAAAACAGGGTAAAGCGGGCTACCCAAGCCAACATGCCCAGCATCAGCATCCATTTAACACCCAATCGGGCAAAAAAGAAGGGTATCAGTAACATAAAGATGATCTCAGAAGCCTGACCGAAGGCCATTTCGAAAGAAGGGTTGCTGAAACCAACCGAGGCCAGATAAACTGGCGCATAAGGGAAATAGGTGCCGAATGCAATAAAGATCAGCATGGCACAAATCAAGAAGATGATAAAAGTTGGAGTGTTCAATTCCTTTAGAGCATCGACCCCTAGAATCTCCCTCCAGGATGACTTCTGTCCTTTGGCCGGTGGAGGAGTTAGAGGCAAAGTAAAGCTATATAGCCCCAGGAAGATCGCGGCGGCACCGCCGATGTATAATGGAGTGGCAGAGAAATCAGCCATCAGAAACTTACCGATCAAAAAACCAGCCACTACCCAGCCAATGGTACCAAATACCCTGACCACCGGAAATTCTTTCTCCTGATTAGACATATGATGAAAAGCCAACGAAGCAGTCAGACCAAGAGTAGGGAAATAACAAAGTGCATGTACGAATAATAAAGGTAAGAACAGGGAAGTACCAGCATACCCTGGCATAGCAAGCATCGCCAACCCAGCTACCAAACAAAGCACACCCAGAACCTTTTCAGAATCGAAAAACCGATCGGCAATCATTCCCAAAAAGAATGGTGCAATGATAGCGCAGATAGGACCCAGACTGTAGGCAACCGGAATCAGTTCTCCCATATTAACCCCCTCAGTGCCCATAAAATTTCCCAGCGTGGGAGCCCAACAACCCCAGATAAAATACTGGACAAACATCATCAGGCTTAAGCGGGCAGTTAAAGCTATGTTCATTCTATTTAGTGATGAATTATGAGTTATGAATTATGAGTTTCGGGTTGCGGGTTGCGTGTTTCGGGTTGCAGGATCCGCCTACCTACTGAAGACTGCAAACTACTCTATGCTCCCTGCTCCATACTGTATGCTGTTGCTCTACACTGTTGCTGTACACTGTTACTGCTATCACGCCGACGCCATTTCTACATCACTGCCGGCAGCCTTTACCTTACGTTTTCTCATGTAGAGGTATAGCCCGGTAAACAAAACCACCAGGATCAACGGAAATAACACCATGGTTCCTAGAGTAGCCTGTCCTGACAGTAGTTCCAATTCGTCCCCGGTAAATCCCTGGGCGGCCATTTCAGCTCGATCACTATCGATCCAGCGGCCAATAATGGGTTGGAAAATGGAACTTGAAAACATTCCCATGGCCCCAACCAATGACAAGCCGATGGCACCGCTTTTAGGCACATATTCCGCTATGAAACCCAACATGTTTGGCCAGAAATAGGCAATTCCCAAAGCGTAGACAATTGCTGCCACATAGGCCATAGCTCCTGTCTGTGTGCTGAAAAGGAACACACCAATAGTAGCCAAGATAGCAGAACCCAACAATACGCCGGTAGTGTTGAACTGGTGTACCGCCTCTCCTCCAAAATACCTGGCTACCGCCATCAGCCCTGTGACTAGTGCCAGAATCATCATGGGTTGTGCCCCACTCTTTGCCATGATTAGCCCCACCCATTGTTGAGGACCAAATTCAGTGATAGCTGTTAATGCCATGCAGAAGAAAATAAACAGGAACAGCGGGCTCACCATAGCCTTTAAATTACCTTTCAGGGTAGCTGCCTCTGCCTCGGCTGCCTTAGGCCAGGGCTGACCAAAGAAGAAGTAGGCGTACAAAACGGTAGGGATCATAATTACCCAGATTTGTGATTGCCAGCTCATACCGGCATCTGTCATGAATTTTGAAACCAAACTACCAATTACAATACCCCCGGGAAACCACATATGAAAACGATTCATCATTTTGCTCATGGTAACTCCTTTATAGCTGTCCGCAATCATGGGATTACAAGCAGCCTCGGTACAGCCATTACCCAGTCCAATGAAAAAGGTTGAAATCAAAAGCACCATATAACTTCCGGCATATATGGTAAGCAGAATACCCAGCGCATGAACCACAAAGGCAAACTGCATAATTATTTTGCCGCCTACTTGATTATAAATCAGGCCACCAACAATCATAGATAGCGGAAAACCCAAAAACCACATAGAGTTGATAAAGCCCAATTGTTGCGCAGATAAGCTCAGTTCCTCTCCTAGTTGCGGTAGGATACCAGCCCGAATACTGAAGGACAAGGCGGTAGTGATAAGTGCGAAACAACTTCCGTAGAATAGTCTTTGTGCATTAGTCATTGGAAAAGGATTTGGTTCGGTCGATGGGCTAAAATAGAGGATAATTCTTTTAAATCAAACCTGCCCTGTCGGGCAACTAGTTAAATTGCTGAAGTCTTCAATTGGCAGTTAGCAATTGACAACTGTTGACTGTGGACCGTCAAATGCATGCTGCCGCTGTATGCTCTTGCTGTATGCTCTTGCTGTTAATTAACATAAGTCTATTAT
>JANQPK010000069.1 GCA_028289505.1 Cyclobacteriaceae bacterium | reverse complement strand
ATCCAGGTCTACTTCTTCCTGGCTTAAATCTGGGATGTTATTGACGTCCCTTACATCATCAGGGTAGCGTAACTTGTACATTACCAGCCCATTTTGTTGAGGTGACAACAACACCGGACTTTCTCTGTCCCGGATCACCACCCGTCCCACTCCCAACTTACCACTTTCTTTCAGTGTTTCACAAAGCAGTGAGTAGGCTTTGATGGCAATCTCCCCGTCAGGTCCAGCAAAGTAAGGGGTATCAAACAAGGTTGGATGCACTTCAGCGGCATTCACAAAAGCTTCTATTTCGATAATCTTAGTGCTCCTAATTTTAACCTTTTCGATATCCTCTGGATCAATAATTACATACTGACCAGGTTCGTATTGATACCCTTTCACGATGTTTTCAGCAGAGACCACCTCTCCGGTACTTTTATCCCTTTTCTCGTATTTTATGGGGCTATTAGTTTCCTTATTGATTTGATTAAAGCTGATACTTTTAGCTGTATCAATCGCAGTATATATTCTCACTGGTATGGTCACCAGAGAAAAGCGAATATGACCTTTCCAAATTGCTCTCATTTCACGGAAAATTTTGCGGTAAAATAGCTAAAAAATTGCACTTTTCCTATTTTTAATGTTTAGGTTAAGTCTGGTCTAAGCCTGATAAAAACTGGCTTTCTGTACTTATCCTTAGAAGTAAGCTCCGCATATTCGATTTCGCAAGTTAGTTGTGGCTTGATCCATGTAGTGTCTTTGTGGTCTATGGGTTTTTCCTTAATTACTCTTGGACCCTCAGGTATGCTTGCAATGATTTCGTTGACACCGATCATAGTTTTTTGGTCGATTCCAAGACCAACTTTTCCCCGATATATCCAATCATTGCCTACCTTATCCGCAATGTGGAGAGCTCCAAATTGATTAACTCTTTCACCTTTTCCTTTGGTATATCCTATGATGGTTACATCAATTGTCCATCTAATATTGACTTTGACCCAATTATCACTACGCTTGCCTGGAAGGTATTTTCCATTGATACGTTTAGCCACAATACCCTCTAACTTCATTGATTTAGCAGCTTCAAATAGCGCCTTACCGTCTTCCACCGTTTCACTGACCCGGTAAGGTGTATCCTTTTTTACCGCATCCAGCAGCCATTCTCTTCTTCTTAGCAGTGGCTCTGAAACTATGGCTCTCCCATCAAGATATAGGCAATCAAATAAATAGCAATAAACAGGTTTAGTCACCTGAGCACGTGCAATACTCTCCGGTTGTGTCTGATGCATTCGACTGATGACCTGCTGGAATTGTGGTTTACCCTCTGGGTCAAGGCAAACAATCTCTCCATCAAACACTGCAGAGGTGGCTCTAAAAGCCTTTTCTGGCACTAGTAGTTCCGGAAACAAATGGGTAATGTCTCGTTGGCTCCGGCTTCTAATGGTCACTTCGCCCTCATCAAGATAGATCATAACCCGGATGCCATCCCATTTAAGCTCGTAGGTATAATCATCACCTAGGGGGGGCTTTCGGCTGGCTTGTGCTAACATAGGCTGAATTTCTTCCTGTACCCAATTGATTTGAGTACTGGTCACTCTTTCAAGCAGCCACTCATTGCCCTTCATCTGATGTATTCGATATTCACCGGTCAATTCAGGGCTTTCCAACCGGAAATAAAAGCCGTTCTTCTTATCCTTGGTTTTTTCATATTTACCCAGGGCATACCTCCACATATTACCTCCACCATACTGTCCTTTTGGTATATTCCCCTCAAAAGTTAAATACTCAATAGGATGGTCTTCTACTTGAACCGCCAAACGTTTAATTCCTGGCCGGGGTGGTAGTCCTCGGGGAACCGCCCAGGAGCGCAGCGTGCCATTTTCCTCAAGCCTAAGATCGTAATGAAGCCGAGAGGCATGATGTCTATGTACCACAAATGCCTGATCAAAACCCACCAGCAACTCCCCTTGAGGCTCTTTGGTCTTTGAAAAGTCTCTTTTTTGCTGATAACTAGTCAATTGCTGAGGGGTTTTATAGGTATCAGCAGCCGGTAAAACCTTTTTTTCTGTGATCTTACGTTCGGTATGGATGGGTACCGCATATGCTCCCATAGACTCCCAGGCATCTCCTTCTTGAAGCACATGGTCTAGGGCCGTTTTGATGTTGTACTTACCAGGATCTATGAGTTTTTCTAATTGCTCCCAAGATAACGGCATGGAAACCGGCGCGATATCGCGCCCTCTTAGACTATAAGGGCCGATGATACTCTGTGAGCTGCGGTTCCTATAGATATCTATTAGCACTTTGCCCTTACGGGCATCTTTCTTTATATGTAAAGTGGTATCCTTACTCCGGCGTTGCACAAATGGTTTTGCCAAAGCCGATGCAACTTCAAAAGCGGTGTGAAAGTCCCATTTAGGTTCTATTGGTGTCAAAATGTGCACACCTTTCCCGCCAGTTGTTTTAACAAAAGGGTGGTAGCCAAACTGTTCTAAATGCAGGCGTAAATCCAGCGCAATATCCACCACCTGGGTGAATGAATAACCCTGCGGTGGATCTATATCGTAAACAATGTAGTCTGGCCTATCAAAGTGAGGATTCCGCGAATGAATTTGGTGTAACTCCAAACAGGCCAGATTGGCCAACCATACCAAAGAAGCATCCTCAGTGGCCATCATATAGTCCTTCTTTTCTTTTCCCAAGCGGACATAATCGATCCAATCTGGGGCCCATTGAGGACGATTTTTTTGGAAAAACATCTCACCTTCTACACCGTCAGGGAATCTCACTAAAGACAACGGCCTGCCCTTGATATGGTGGAGAATGGTAGGAGCGATCTTGAGATAGTATTGAATAACCTCAGCCTTGGGAATTTTTGCCTCTGGATATAAAATCTTTTCCAGGTTAGACAACTCAAGCTTGCGCTTTCCAACTTCTACCCATTGCGATTTCCGGACCATATAAAACTCGTTGAACAATTAAACTTATTTAAATCAGGGGGATTGCGCAACTCGATAGCAACTGCCAACTGCCAACTGCCAACTGCCAAACAATTCAATCCCACACCTGATCAGCCAAATCATTACAAATTCTTAACTTGCGGGCCTAAAATCACACTTTTTGAAAACCGACATCATCGTTATAGGAGGCGGTATCGTGGGACTAGCTACTGCCCATTCGCTGCTGCAAATTAAACCTAATCTGAAACTTCGATTATTGGATAAGGAGTCTGCAGTTGCGCAGCACCAAACCGGACACAATAGTGGTGTAATCCATAGTGGATTGTACTACAAACCTGGAAGTTTGAAGGCGATCAATTGCATCAAAGGATACCACAAGCTGCTTGAATTTTGTGAACAAAATCAGATCCCCTATGAGATTTGTGGTAAGATAGTGGTAGCCACTGAAAAGGAACAACTCCCACTACTGGAAAACCTGCATCAACGTGGAGTGCAAAATGGATTGGAAGGTATTAAATCGCTTTCACCAGAAGAACTAACAGAATATGAGCCTCATGTATCAGGAATAAAAGGTTTACACGTGCGGCAAACAGGCATTATTGATTACAAGCAAGTTGCCCAAACCTTGGCTCAACTGATCGAAAATATGGGTGGGAAAATTGTGTTGGGAAGCAAGGTTACAGGCGTCAATGCCTCGTCCACATCATCTATTACGGTAGCTACCGAAAAGGAGTCTTACCAAACCAAAATGGTGGTGGGTTGTGCTGGCCTTTATTCTGATCGGATCGCAGGTTACAGTGAATCAAACTTGGATTTGAGAGTAATCCCTTTTAGGGGAGAGTACTACAAGCTTAAACCCGATAAAGAATATCTGGTGAAGAATCTTATATACCCGGTACCTGACCCCAAATTCCCCTTCTTGGGGGTACATTTCACCAGGATGATCAACGGTGGAGTTGAAGCCGGTCCCAATGCGGTATTGGCATTCGCTAAAGAAGGCTACAAAAAGTCAGATGTCAATATATCTGAACTTTTGGCCAGTTTAAGCTGGCCAGGTTTTCAAAAAATATCCCTTAAGTACTGGACCAAGGGACTTGGGGAGATGTATCGATCTTTCTCCAAAACGGCCTTCACCCGTGCTTTACAAAAACTAATACCGGAAATCAAACAACGAGATCTGGTGGCTGGTGGAGCCGGTGTGCGAGCACAGGCAAGCAGCCGCGATGGCGGGTTGCTGGATGATTTTTATATTGTAGAGAACCAAACTGGGGTCTATGTTTGTAACGCCCCCTCACCAGCAGCAACAAGCTCTCTGAGTATTGGAGCAACAATTTCTGATAGGGTGATTAAACGCTTGGAGTAGACATGACAAATATTAATTTTATATTAAGGAACAAAAATTGTTACTTTGCGTTATATCCATAACGGATAAAAGAAAAATGATCTACACTTTAAACATGAACCTTGATAAAGCTTGCTGTTGCTGTTGTATTACAACAATAACAGGAGGGGTTTGTTAAGTCTGGTTTAAAAGAAAATATCAAAAGCCTTTCCTGAATCAGGAAAGGCTTTTTTTTTGGAAACTATGCAAGTTTTAAAAGACATCAGTGACACCAGTAAATTGGCCAGTGTGGTAGGCAATACACCACTTTACCAGATAAATAGGATCTACGATAATCCCTTGGTTAGTATCTATGCCAAATTAGAGTGGATGCAATTAGGAGGCAGTGTAAAATCCAGACCTGCTTTTAAAATTATAGACCAAGCGGTTAAGGCAGGTCTGCTTCATCCTGGTAAAACACTGCTAGACGCCAGTAGTGGAAATACTGCCATATCCTATGCTGCCATTGGTGCAGCTCTAGGTATTGAGGTTACCATTTGTCTTCCTGAAAATGCCAGCAGAGAACGTATAAATATGCTGAAAGCCCATGGTGCAGAATTAGTATTTACCTCCATGTTTGGTGGAACTGATGAAGCCCAGGTCAAAGCAAAAGAATTGGCTACTCAAAATCCTGATCAGTATTATTATGCTGATCAATACAATAACGAAAATAACTGGAAAGCCCATTACGATCACACCGCAGAGGAGATAATCCAACAGACCAATGGGACTGTAAGTCACGTAGTGGTGGGTCTAGGAACCAGCGGAACTGCGATGGGTTTGGGCCGAAAACTCAAGCAATACAATCCGAAAATAGAATTGATCACCCTACAGCCAGATGTGGCTTTGCACAATCTTGAAGGCTGGAAACACATGGAAACTGCAATGGTTCCCGGCATATATGACCCCCATATTGCTGATGGAAATATGGAAATTGACAGTAGTGAGGCACTGTTGATGGTTAAAGAAATTGCACGAAAAGAGGGACTTTTAGTAAGTCCTTCATCAGCTGCCAATCTGCTGGGTGCCATCAAGGTGGCCGAGCAAATTGCTTCCGGAACGGTAGTGACCATTTTTCCAGATAGTGCAGAAAAATATTCCGAAGTTCTTGAAACTGTTTTTAATGAAACTAAAGATTAAAAAGGAAATTTTAGAGCAAATGAAACGGCATGCCTTGGAAACTTACCCAATGGAATGCTGTGGTTTTGTTTTTGGCAAGGACCAACAAGAACAACGTGATATTACTGAGGTAAAGTCTGTAACCAACAGCAAGCAAGGTGACCAGCGCCGTAGATTCGAGATTGATCCCAGGGATTACCTGAGCGCTGAACGATATGCTCTGGAAAACGACTTGACCCTGGTGGGTATATACCACAGTCACCCGGATCATCCCGCTATTCCTTCTGAACATGACCTGAAACAAGCAGTGCCCTTTTTCTCCTATTTAATTTTAGCCACTGAGAAGAATGGCGTGAGCAAAGTAACCAGTTGGCAGTTGAACCATGGGAATGAGTTCGAAGAAGAAAACATTGAGATAATAAATAAAGTTGAAACCATAAAGAATAAATAAAAATGGCAAGAATAATAATCCCGACACCATTGAGAAAGTTCACCGATAATCAGGCTACCATCGAGGTTGATGCCATAGATATCAGAGAGTCGATTCATGCGCTTTCATCGCTCTATCCTGATCTCAAAAAGCAGTTATTAGATGACACAGGAGACATTCGACAATTTGTGCGTATTTATCTGGGTGATGAAGACATCAAAGTATTGAATAACGAAGCAACTCCCGTCACCGATGACGCAGTAATTAGTATCGTACCGGCAATTGCTGGTGGAATCGCCTAATATATCGTTACATGAATAGCATCAGTTTTTCCAAAGAAGAATTGGAAAGGTACAGCCGGCATTTGATCATTCCGGAATTTAATATTGAGGGTCAAAGACGGCTGAAAAATGCCAAGGTCCTGATCGTCGGATCCGGAGGTTTGGGTAGCCCCTTGCTGCTATACCTAACAGCAGCTGGAGTCGGTACCATTGGTATAGTCGATTTCGACGTAGTTGATGAATCCAACTTGCAACGGCAAGTCTTGTTTACGGTTGACGACGTTGGACAACCAAAATCAGCCACTGCCATCAAGAGGTTAAAAGGATTAAATCCCAATGTAAACTTCATCGAGCATAACACCAGACTTACATCTAGCAACGCGCTGGATATATTGTCTGACTATGATTTGGTGGCAGATGGAACTGATAACTTCCCAACCCGATATCTGGTCAACGATGCTAGTGTGATTTTACAGAAACCTAATGTCTATGCCTCTATATTTCGGTTTGAAGGCCAGGTTTCGGTGTTTAACTACACGGATAAGGATGGAAAAGTCGGTCCGAACTACCGTGACTTATTCCCTACCCCGCCCCCACCGGGATTAGTCCCAAGTTGCGCCGAGGGAGGTGTTATAGGGGTTCTGCCTGGAATAATTGGAAGCTTACAAGCAAACGAAGTGATAAAGGTCATAACCGGCATTGGAGACCCACTCAACGGGCGTCTGTTTCTGTTTGACGCCCTAACCTTTGAAACCAGAACTTTGAAAGTACACAAGGATCCTGATCAAGAAAGCATTGTAAAACTGATCGATTATGAAGTTTTCTGCGGAATCGGTCAACAGACTGAGGATGTACCATCGGTAAAAGAGATCAATGTTAAAGAATTGGAGCGCATGAAAGACTCCAATGAAGACTACCAGCTTATTGATGTAAGGGAACCTTATGAATACGAGATTGCCCACCTAAACGGGGTACTAATCCCTTTGGACCAAGTTGAAGAACAAGTTGACCAGATAGCTTCCGATAAAAAAGTGGTGGTACATTGTCGCAGTGGCGTTAGAAGTGCTAAGGCTATTGAATCATTGGAAAAGAAATTCGGATTCACTAATCTTTACAACTTAAAAGGAGGAATCCTGGCCTATGCTGATGAAATAGATAATTCCCTAGCCAAGTATTAGTCTTATCCCTACCCCACTCAAGGAAGGTGAAATAGATTTACAACACCAGCATTCGGAAGATTAACCTCACATTTACGCTATCTGGCATTGTTTGTGTGGATTTTTCTAGCTGACGTTGCTTAATTTTGAGGTTGTTAATCTTTGGACCCCTTTTGAATCTTCCTGCTCGAATCTTTTCATTTGCTTTAATGTGGTTTTTGCTACATTGGGCTCAAGGTGTGCAGGCACAATTGGTAAACATTGTGGATCAGAATACACTATTACCAATAAGCAATGCTATAATATCAGATCAAGACACCTCCATTATCCGGTCGACAAATTTTCGGGGAGAAGTTGATCTAACTGATTTGTCAGATACCACCCTGATCACCATTAGCCACCCCTCATACGAGATAACTTGGATTACCAAGGGAGATGTTATTAAAACCAATAGCCAGATAGCGCTGCGTCAGAAAATAATATACATAGATGAGATCGTGGTGGCTGCAAATCGTTGGGAACAGGAGAAAAAGTCAACACCTAACCGGATCGTGGCTATAAAACCCAGTGAACCAGAATTCTACAATCCGCAAACCACTGCCGATATGCTGTGGCAAACCGGCCAGGTTTTCGTACAGAAGAGTCAACTCGGTGGAGGAAGTCCCATGATTCGTGGTTTTGCCGCCAATTCGGTATTAATCGTGGTCGACGGTGTAAGAATGAACAATGCCATTTTTCGCAGTGGAAACTTACAAAATATCATCAGCGTTGATCCCTTTAGCCTGGAGAATACAGAGATCCTTTTCGGGCCTGGCTCTGTGATGTATGGCAGTGATGCCCTGGGAGGAGTGATGCATTTCAGAACAAAATCACCCTGGTTTATTAACCAGAAAAAGCCAGTTGTGGAAGGCAACTCCTCCTTACGCTATTCAAGTGCGAATCATGAGAAAACCGGACACCTAGATGTATCAGTTCGCAACCAGAAAGTAAGCCTTTTCACCAGCATTACTTTTAGCGACTTTGATCACTTAAGCACTGGAAATCAAAGAACCTCTAAATTTCCTGATTACGGCAAAAGATTTCGGTATGTACAAACCATTAACCAAGAGGATCGTGTAGTGGAAAACCCAGATTATAACCGTCAGCTGTTCAGCGGTTATCATCAGTTTAACTTGCTAAACAAAATCAGCTTCCGAACCGGGGAGTACTCTGATGTAAGCTATTCTTTCAATTACAGCAGCGCCTCAGATGTGCCACGCTATGATAGACTACTAGAAACCGACGAAAATGGACATCTGAGGTCTGCCGAATGGTATTACGGGCCGCAGGAATGGATCTCCAATAGTATTCAATTAAATTTTTATCGTAAGAATGCCTTTTTTAGTCAGGCTAGGGTCACTTTGGCACTGCAAAACCTTAAAGAAGGCCGAAATAATCGTGACTTCGGTAGTGAATGGTTGCGAATTCGCCGGGAAAAAGTAGATGTGGTCACCACCAACATTGACTTGGAAAATGAAGTAAATGCAAATAACACCTTATTCTATGGATTAGAATGGTTTCACAACCATGTTGATTCCAAGGCGCAATCCAGAAATATCAACACTGGCAACGCTGAACCTCTACCGCCTCGATATCCCGGGGGGGGCTCAAATTTTTCGGGTCTTGCAGGTTACCTAAGTCATAAATGGCAGCCCAACTCCAATATCGCATTAACTTCTGGCATTAGGTACAACCGTATCTGGCTTGAATCACGGTACCATGGGGGACAATTTGAATCCGTTAACGCAGCTATTAA
>JANQPK010000221.1 GCA_028289505.1 Cyclobacteriaceae bacterium | reverse complement strand
ACATTTCGATGACCTACGCCGAGTTGGGGCTACTGTCGGATCATTATGCCTCAATTCTTTCACAAAATGAAGTTGGCTATGGTCAAAGAGTGGGTATATGCACCGAGAAATCACCAGAGATGATAATTGGTTTACTGGCAGCGCTCAAATGCGGTGCGGCTTATGTTCCCATGGATGCTGCATACCCAGACTCACGTCTCCAATACATGACAGAAGATGCAGCAGTAACTGTTATACTCACCCAGGAACACCTGCTTGACCAAGTATCCGCATTTCATCAGGCCACCATACCTATCAATGTTCAACCCAAACAGCTACATCGTAGTAAGCAGCAACCTCGGGTTAAAACTCAAGCATCATCATGTGCCTATGTGATGTATACCTCCGGAAGCACCGGGAAGCCCAAAGGGGTTTCCATCTCTCATGACAATCTGCTCAGCTCGACATTGGCCAGAATTTCATACTACCAAGATCCTCCCGATTCATTCTTATTAATGTCTTCACATGGGTTTGACAGCTCTATTGCTGGGATATTTTGGACTTTGGGAACAGGTGGCAGTTTGATGCTACCACCGCATCGAATAGAACAGGATATGGGCGAACTCTCAACTCTGATTGAAGAGCATCGGGTCACCCATACGCTGATGCTACACTCTTTGTATAATGCCCTACTACAGCATGGAATAATAAAAAAGTTAAACGTTCTCAATACCGTTATCGTGGCCGGGGAATCCGGTACGCCTAAAACTATTAAGTATCATTTTGAGCATTTACCCAAAGTAAAGCTGTATAATGAATATGGTCCCACTGAAGCTACTGTTTGGAGTACCGTCCACCGCTTTGTAGAAAATGATATTGAGAAAGCAGTTCCAATAGGGAAGCCCATATCCAATTCCCGGGTCTATCTATTGGATGTAAATTTGAATCTGGTACCTGCTGGTGTTATTGGAGAAATCTATGTTTGTGGAGAAGGCATAAGTTCTGGTTATCTGAATTTACCAGAGCTGACCAATTTGCGCTTTATCCCCAGTCCTTTTCAGGAAGACCAAGGGGCAAAAATGTATAAAACTGGCGACCTTGGTCGGTATCTTAAAGATGGGTCAATTGAGTTTATTGGCAGAGCCGATGAACAGATCAAGCTGCGTGGATTCCGAGTAGAGCCTGATGAGATTAACAGTGCGTTAATGAAATTTCAAGGTGTAAAGGAATCTGCAGTTGCTTTGAAGTACCCTACCAAGACAATTAAGACTGAAGAAATGGCTGGCGTCGATGAGCTGGTTGGATTACTAGAAGGTTTAAATCCATCAGAAGCTGAAACGATTTTAAAAGCAGTGGAGTTAATAGAACAATTTAACTTTAATGAATAACGGAGATATACGTTCAAGAGTGCTGAGACTCTCCAATGCGCAAAGAAAGTTGCTCAAGGATAGACTTTCTACCCAGCAGGGGGAACGCCAGGGTACTGCACAACTGGTAGGCTATATCTCTACCACCTCTGACATTGAATTGGAGTCACTAAAGAAACATCTGGCAGCAAGCTTACCCAATTATATGGTTCCCGGTCAAATTATGACTTTAAAAACCATTCCCAAACTGCCTAATGGAAAAGTAGACTTCAACGCCCTGCCTTCTCCTGAGCGAAAAACAAGCATTGAGCAAACTCAGTGGGAGAATTTCGATGAAAAGGAGCGTCAATTGGCTAGAATTTGGCAGGAAGTATTGGGTATTGAACTAGTGGGACTTCATGACAACTTCTTTGAGATTGGTGGGGATTCCATTTTAAGTATACAGATTGTGTCTAAAGCACGTAACGCAGGCATAGACCTTACCCCTAATCAGCTGTTTAAGCATCAGACCATTGCTGAACTAGTCCAAGCCTTAGAACTACCAGCAGAATCAGAGTTAACTGACGAACCAGATAACCAGAGACCGGCGACGGGCGGGCTAAGCCCGGAGGACTTGATGAAGGTGATGCAACAGATTAACCAACACCGAGATAAGGATGGACAGTAAGACCATTGAAGCGATTTACCCTTTGACTTTTCTACAACAGCAATTATTGTTGCACAGCCTCTCTAGTAAAGAGGAAGATCAGGGTTTCCTTCAGGTCACTTGCAAAATACAAGGTCCTCTCAAGTTCGAACTGTTCAAAGAATCGTGGCAAGCTGTGGTAGCATTACATGGGGCTTTTAGAACATCCCTGCATTGGGAAGATTTGCAGAAACCGGTTCAAGCGGTTCACAAGCATGCCGAGATCCAATGGCAATACCTAGATCTTTCTCAAGAAAAAGACCAGCAGCAACAAATTGAGCAGTTTTTACAAACCGATAAAAAACTTGGGCTTAACTTTCTTAAAGCCCCAATCTCTCGCTGCGCCTTGATTAAGCTAGCAGAAAGTGAACATTTACTGGTTTGGAGCTGTCATCACCTGTTGTTTGACGGTTGGTCCGGTAAGGTGGCCCTTGAGCATGTTTTAGAAAGCTATGATGCCCTGTTCCAAAATAAACCACATCAGCCGGTTAAGATTCCCAATTATCAATCCTATGTCAATTGGTTGTCAAAGCTAGAAGAGGGAAAGGCCAGAAAGTTTTGGACGGAATATCTGGAAAATTTCGAAAAACACACCTTGTTGAGTCAAACTGGACATGAAAGCAACAAAAGATTTCATTTCAAAGAGCGTCGCCTGGTCATAGCTGAAAGCTCATTTTCGGCACTGGCTAAGTCGCTTAAAAATCACAGAGTTACCCTTAGTACATTTATAAACAATGCCTGGGGCTTATTGTTAGGCAAATTGAGTGAATCTCAGGATGTGGTTTTCGGTACTACGGTATCGGGTAGATCATCCGGGTTCCCTTATATTGAGAACATGATCGGGTTGTTCATGAATGTGTTACCCGTTCGTGTTACCATCAACCCTGAACTCACCTTTGCTCAATTCATGAAGAGACATCAACAAAAGCAATTAGAGGCTTTTGAATTCCAGTATATTGATCAAGGCACCATTAATACTTGGATCGAGACAAGCTCAAATCAACAGCTGTACGACAGTCTAGTTTTGACTCAAAACTTTATGTCGGGTGAAATAGAAGGAGCGCAACTAACACTTACTGAACTAAAGGGAAAAGTCACTTCCACTCAGACACTGACAATCATAACTGAGCCGGGTCAAAATTTAGAGATAACCCTTAGGTACAATCCAGAAATTGTTAACCCATTATTGATCGAATGGATCTCGATCAGTCTAAAGGATATGGTAAGCATGTGGATTGACGACGATCAGTTGACTGTAGAGGAGCTTCAGCATAAGTTGGAACCTCCACCATCTAGTACTCAGCTGGCCGCAAGGATGCATCCCTCCAAGGATCTGAGCTATGAGAGTACTGATAGTAACTATATACCCCCAAGCAACTCGTTGGAGCTGGAACTTACTAAAATATGGGAGGAACTGATAGGACTTTATCCAATTGGTGTTGATGACAATTTCTTCGAGGTTGGAGGTGATTCTTTCAAGGCACTTCAACTGATTTCAAAGGTGGGCCACCAGCTTAACAAACAATTGTCACCCACCACCTTGATTCAATACCCAACTATTCGATCAATGGTCAACTCTTGGAAAAGTGAATCCAGTTCTCAAGAGTTCCCTTCATTGGTACCGATACGTGCCCGTGGGTCTAAACCTCCACTTTTTGTGATCCATGGTGGTGGTGGTCATGTATTTTTCTACTATCCCATGGTCAAACATATGGACCAGGATCAACCGGTTTTCGCTTTGCAACCGGTAGGGCTTTTTGGGGAATCCGAGATGCATCATAGCATCAAAGATATGGCTAAGTATTACTTGGAAACCATCAAAAGCGTGGTTCCCAGCGGTTCTTTTTCTATATTAAGTACTTGTCTCAGTGATCCTATCTGCATTGAAATAAACAATGAAATGAGAAAACAAGGGCAAGCCCCACTGGCAATGGTTATTGTGGACTCCTCACCATTACACTTAATCCCGCGTAAAAGATCAAGGGCAAACCTACAAACTCGAATAAGTAGATTTAAGAAGAGGTACCAACAAAGCGCTTCTAAAGCTTTGAAAAAGATCTTTGTTGGTCGATATAATAAAGCCGTTCAACCGATAAAACACAAATTCACTGATTTAAGCATAAAGTACGGTTCGAACCAGCATGCCAGAAACCTTTTGGAGATACAAAAAAACCTAAGAAAACTATATACCACCTATAAATGGGAGAAATTTGATGGTAAGGTTACACTGATTAAAACCCAGCTAAACAGAAGCTGGGATGAAGAAATCTGGGGGCTTCTGGCCAAAGGAGGGGTAAAAGTAATTAGCATGTCCGGATCACATTACTCTAGGTTTGAGGAACCCTATGTGATAACAATGGCCCAAGGCCTACAAAAAGAGTTGGATGAATTGCAACATAAAAAAAGTGTTGAGAAAACTAAAGACACATCAATTGACCAGTCTATCCAATAACTCAAAATGCTTCCGGGTATAACTCATGAAAATTCTACTTACCGGCGCTACTGGATATATTGGAAAGCGACTTTTACCGACCTTGGTAAAAAATGGGCACCGGGTGATTTGCTTGGTTAGAGACCTTAACAGATTCCAACCCAGAACATCCATGTCGGACCATATTGAGGTAATTGAAGCAGACCTTCTAGACCCAGATTCTCTTACCAAAATTCCTTCAGATATTGATGGGGCTTTTTATTTGGTACACTCTATGTCAGATGCAGCAGAGTACCAGAAATTGGAAAAACGCTCTGCTGTCTATTTCAGAGAGGCCATGAATGCCACCTCCGTTAAGCATGTCATCTATCTAGGAGGTATTGTTAATGATCAGTCACTCTCCGCACACTTAGATTCTCGATTGCAAGTAGAGAACCAGTTGTCTCAGGGTAAATACCATTTTACCGCTCTGAGAGCCAGTATCATTATAGGTTCAGGCAGTGCTTCTTTCGAAATTATTCGCGACTTGGTAGAAAAACTTCCAGTCATGGTGGCTCCTAAATGGTTGCGTACCCGCTCCCAACCCATTGCCATTTCCGATGTGATCAAAATACTTCACAAAACCCTGTTTAACCCAGGAACCTACGATGATAACTTCGACATCGGTGGACCTGAGGTTTTATCCTACAAGAACATGCTCCTAGGTTATGCTCGGGGCAGAGGATTGCCCAGGTACATCTTTATTGTTCCTGTAATGACACCCAAGCTTTCCTCCTATTGGCTATATTTTATCACCGCCACTTCATATAAACTCGCCCAGGCCTTAGTGGATAGTATGAAAGTAGAGGTGGTATGCAGAGACAATCGTATCAACCAGGTTTTAGAAATCACCCCATTAGGTTATGACAATGCGCTGAAAAGAACGTTGGCAGCAATTGAGGAAAACCAGATTGCATCTAGTTGGAAAGACGCTTTCAGCTCCGGTGATTTGAAGTTTAAACTGTCCGACTTTATCAATGTACCAACTTTCGGTTGCTACAAGGATCAACGTAAAAAGAAGGTAAGGGAACATTCAAAGTCATTAGATAGGATTTGGCAGATTGGTGGTAACACCGGTTGGTACTATGCAAATTGGTTGTGGAAACTGAGAGGCTATTTGGATAAACTGGTAGGTGGTGTGGGCTTGAGACGTGGGCGTACCAATGATTTGGAGATTGCTGCGGGTAATGCCATTGACTTTTGGAGGGTACTTTATGCAGATAAGCATGAGGGCCGTTTGCTCTTGTTTGCCGAAATGAAACTTCCCGGTGAAGCCTGGCTTGAATTCAGATTGGACCAGCAGCAACTACTACAAACAGCCACCTTCAGACCAAAAGGGCTATGGGGCAGACTTTATTGGTTTGCAGTCTACCCCTTACACGGCCTGATCTTTCAAGGGTTGATCAATAAACTCAGTAGCTGAATCATTAATATCCTGCTGCTTGTCCATCCTTTCGGGATTCTGATGCACCAATATAAATGCCATCTTTCTTCATGATGGCCTGATAGCCACCATATATACCTTTGGCCATTCGAATTCTATGGCCCCGATCCATCAGTATACTGATGGTCTCA
Organism: Cyclobacteriaceae bacterium; assembly: GCA_028289505.1. GTDB lineage: Bacteria > Bacteroidota > Bacteroidia > Cytophagales > Cyclobacteriaceae > SZUA-3. The sequence goes on along the minus strand of JANQPK010000221.1, from coordinate 967 downwards.
TAGGGAAATCCGGACTCCAAAAAGGTATCTCCGGTACCCGTTACATGACCCGGAAGCAAAGCGCTGCCACTATGACGTATCCTTGGGGCATCCCCTGCTTCCTGCAGATTCATGCCAAAATCGATCAGGTTGACTATGATTTGAGCATGACCCTGTGGTTGCATATCCCCTCCCATTAATCCAAAGCTCATAACAGGTTGGCCATCTTTAGTGACAAATGCCGGAATTATTGTGTGAAATGGCCGTTTTCCAGGTTCAAATACACTGATATGCCCTTCCTCTAAATTAAACCCAGTTCCTCCCCGGTTCTGCAGCGGGAAGCCAAGTCCAGGAGGTACCTCCCTGGAACCAAAAAGCGCCGATAGACTTTGAATAAAGGATACCATATTCCCTTCACTATCGGCGGTAGTCAGATAAATGGTATGGTCTCCGGATTCCAAACCTGGAAAGTACTCCCCCGCTAGATCCTTTTTTATTAAGTTCCGGCGTTTAGCGGCATAATCATCGGACAGTAAGGTCTCTACTGGAACATCCCCAAAGTCAGGATCTCCATAGTACTTTGCCAAGTCCTCGTAGGCTACTTTTTTTGCTTCTACAAAATGGTGTACATGATCTGCACTTCCAAAACCCATGGCTCGGATGTCAAAACCCTCTAGGATTTGTAAGATCTGCAGTGCAGCTATACCCTGCCCATTCGGAGGAATTTCCCAAACGTCATATCCTCGGTAGTTTATGGAAACAGGTTCTACCCATTTTGATTGATGTTGAGCCAGGTCTTTTTTTGAAAGATGACCACCCCCTTTTTGGATGTGATCTACAATCGCAGATGCCACTTTTCCTTGATAAAAGCCTTTCCTGCCTTGTTTGGCAATAACCTCCAGCGTATTAGCCAATTCAGGGTTGTTGAATATTTCACCTTTTCTGGGAAACTGGTCATCCCGCAGAAATAATTTCTTAAAGGATGAAT
>JANQPK010000040.1 GCA_028289505.1 Cyclobacteriaceae bacterium | reverse complement strand
CAAAAAAAGCAAATGGTAACGGTTGGTTTGGTGCATGATCTTTCCGATGAGGATTATGTATTCGCAGAGGCTGCGTTTTCAGCAAGGGATCTAAATCTTTATAGTGAATTGGATGATGAGGATAATCTGGGAAGAGCATTTAAAGTGGGTTTAGTTCGAACCAATAAACCTATAGCAGGGGGAGACTATTTGTTCAGTGGCAACGTGTCCTATGAATATACCTCTAAATTCTTCAACCCGATTGACCGCTTTAGGTATATAGAGTTCGATCGTGATTGGAGCCTCAGCAATGAAGACTTGTCAGTATCTGAAGAGGATAATATCCTTAATCTTGAAGTAGAAGTTAAGAAGGACCAAGACAATTTAGCGAGATACAAAATGGTCCGTCGAAAAAGAGGTCAAATGGCGGACGGATTTCAGCATCAATTCCAGTTGGCCAAGAGTTTGGGGAATTTCCAGGTTAAATCCGACCTGTACAAAATGAAAAGCGATCAATTGGCTAATCAATCTCATTGGTTAAGGTGGACATTAGATACTTTTTATCAGTCTAAATGGCTGGTTCCAGGTTATCGATACCAGATAGATCGCAATAAGATTAGTGCTATAAGTAACGATTCTATTGTGGGTTCTGCAATGTATTTTGCTGCTCATAACTTTTACTTACGGAGTGCAGACAGCTCAAGTACCAGGTTTTTGGTCGATCTTAGCTTCAGAGAAGATCAACTGCCACAGCAAGGTCAGCTGGCGCCAGAGGATAAATCGAAAACTCTTAGAGTGGGAGTGGGGACTGATATAGGGGAGAACCAACGGCTTGATCTGCTTTTCACCTACCGTAATCTGGAAAATCAACGAGAAGATAATCAATCACAGGATGAAGAAAATATCACAACCAGGCTAGACTGGCGAGGAAATTTTTTTGATCGACATGTGGTGGGTGAGCTCAATTATCAGGCCGGCAACAGCCGGGAGCTAAAACGTGATTTCGTATTCATTCAGGTACCAGCAGGCGAAGGAACTCACACTTGGCGGGACGAAAATGCAGATGGTATTCAAGATCTAAACGAATTTTACTTGGCTCTGAATCCTGATGAGCGCAACTATGCAAAAATCTTCCTACCCACCGACGAGTATATTTTGGCATTTGGAAACACACTAAACTTTAGATTGAACTTAGAAATGCCCAGGCATTGGAAGAATAGCTCCGGTATTAAGAGTGTTTTAGGTCGGTTTTCCTCCCAAACCAGTTTGAACATACAAAGAAAGCTAACTGACGATGATATTAACCAGCGATTTTCGCCTTTTGCAAAGAACATTGAAGACGAAAAGCTGATCGCCTCTAAAGAACAGTTTAGGTCTACTTGGTTTTTTAACCGCTCAAATGCCAAATTCGGTTTTGATTTTGGGGTGTTGACATTGAAAAACAAACAATTGTTAATTGATGGTTTCGAAGCTCGAGAAATCTCCGAAAACCATGTAAATATCAGGTATAGTCCGCAAAAGACCATTGTAATGCGGTTATACAGTATTCGTAAAACCAAACAGGTGGCATCAGATTTTCTTGAATCAAGAAATTATCTAATCCGGGAGCAAGCACTGAGTCCCGAAATCTCCTGGCAACCTACTAATCATTTCCGGGTTACTTCCAAGTATGCCATGTCAGAGAGAAAGAACATCTTTATTGAGGGCGATGGGGAATCGGCCAGTGTAAATGAATTTTCAGTTGGTGTGAGACATTCTAAGGTTCAGAAAAGCACCCTTAACGCCAACCTTACCTATACCAATATTGATTTCAATGGTCAGATCAATACCGCAGTGGGGTATGAACTTTTACAGGCATTACAACCGGGAAACAATATACTTTGGTCAGCAAACTGGCAGCTAAAAATTGCTGCAGGATTGCAGTTACAGATTCAATATGATGGAAGGAAATCACCTGATGTTGGTGTGGTCCATACCGGAAGAATGCAAGTTAATGCCCTGTTTTAGGGTAAAATTCTTATCAAAATGAAATTTTTCGTATCAAAATGATAACCCCAAAGCAAAGGAACTAGCAGCGATAATAATATTTCATGTGTAATGACTTAATAATCAATTAGTTAAAAAGAATATTGTGCTCAGTTTTGTAGTTTGGCACATTAACTGTACTAGAGGTGACGGAATGTTGAGCGAGAGTTTTTCATTCCAATGATGTTCATTTTTTAATACTGATTTTTAGAAGCAAGGCTACTGAACAGCAACATCATTATTTTTTAACCTTCATTTTTACCTCTTGTAGGTAACACTTTTTTAACTAGGTTTTTCATATTTAATTTAGGTTTTGGTCCCACGCTATAGCGTGGGACTTTTTTTATACCGTATATTCACACCTCGCATTAAATATCTGAATAGTAATGCATATTTCGCAGGGTGTCTGGTACATGATTCTGGCCATCTTCTTTTTCTCCCTGATGAATCTGTGTGTGAAATTCATTTCACACATTCCAGCAGTGGAAGTGGTTTTTTTTAGATCTGTTATCAGTTTCGCCATATCTGGTGCTTTTCTACTGCATCAAAGGGTTAACCTGCTGGGCAATAACCGAAAGATATTAATCATTCGAGGCATTACCGGCACTATCGCCTTGGTTACTTATTTTTTTACTTTACAAAAAATCCCCTTGGCAGGAGCAGTTACCATACACTATATGGCTCCGGTATTCACCAGTTTATTGGGGATACTAATTGTAAAGGAACGAGTAAGGCCATGGCAGTTCGTGTTTTTTCTGCTATCCTTCCTTGGGATAATTGTTATTCAGGGGGTAGATGCCAGAATTCCCATTTCTTTGGCATTGATTGGAATTTTTGGTGCAGTATTTACCGGACTTGCCTACAACATGATAAGAAAGCTCAAACATAGTGAGCATCCGTTGGTAATCATATTCTATTTTCCACTGGTAGCTATTCCGGTTACTGGTATTATCACAATTTTCCAGTGGGTATTGCCATCACCCAGGGATTGGTGGTTTCTTTTACTAGTCGGAGTGCTTACTCAATTAGGGCAGTATTACATGACCAAGTCTTATCAGTCAGAAGAACTTTCAAAGGTTTCGGTGATCAGTTACATTGGGATCATCTTTGCCCTTGGTTATGGTTTCATCTTCTTTGATGAGCATTACACCATTATTGCCTATTTCGGAATGGTTATGGTGATGCTAGGAGTTGTACTCAATTTGTGGTATAAATCTAAAGAGGGTGTTTAGACTTAAATGGCCTTCATTTCTTTAAAAGGGCAAATAGTTTAATTTTGTAAGGGTACCTAAATCAAGATTATGGCGGGACATAGTAAATGGGCAAATATCAAAAGAAGGAAAGGAGCCCAGGATGCCAAGCGCGGTAAAATGTTTACCAAGTTAATCAAAGAATTAACAGTAGCAGCGAAGAATGGAGGAGCTGACCCAGAATCCAATCCCCGATTGAGACTGGCAATACAGAATGCCAAGGGAGCCAATATGCCCAAAGACAATATTGAGAGAGCAATTAACAAGGGTGCCGGTGCAGACTCTACGGATTATATTGAAACTACCTATGAGGGCTATGGTTCAAACGGTGTGGCGGTATTTGTTGAGGCTACCACGGACAACCTAAATCGCACGGTATCAGCCGTCAGGGCGGCATTTTCCAAGTATGGAGGAAGCCTCGGGACCAACGGGTCATTGGAGTTTATTTTCGATCGAAAGGGAGTCTTTTCATTTCCACAACCGGAGGGGATTGATTTCGACGAACTCACTTTGGATTTAATTGATGCCGGAGCAGAGGAAGTGGAAATTGAAGACGGATATTTTCATATAACCTGCAGTATTGAAGACTTTGGAAATCTGCAACGTAAACTTGATGCACTTAAAATCGAGCCAGAAAGCGCGGAAGCAGAAAGAATCCCCAACACCACCGTGGCTTTGGACGACGAACAATTGGCAAAAGTGTACAAACTAATTGAGTCTCTTGAGGATGATGATGACGTGCAGAAAGTATACCACAACATCGATATCAAAGAGGAACAAATGGCACTGATCTAGCCCTTGCTGAGTCAACCTTGAAGCCAAATCAACACCTTTACGGAGATTCACTATCGCTGCTGACAGACTTCTACCAGCTAACCATGGCCTACGGGTACTGGAAGCAAGGTATTGCTGATCGCCTGAGTGTTTTCAATCTTTTTTTCCGGGACAATCCCTTTAATGGTGGGTATACGGTATGCTGCGGTTTGGACTACGCGATTGAATTCTTGGAAAATTTCAAATATAGCAAGGAGGATCTTGAATTTTTGTCTGGTCTTACTAACGATAATGGTTCCCCCATGTTTGATTCGCAATTCTTGGAATACTTATCCGAAATGCGGTTTAGGTGTAGTGTAGATGCCATTCCAGAGGGTAGGGTTGTCTTTCCCAATGAACCATTAATCCGGGTTCAAGGTCCTATCATACAGGCCCAACTGCTGGAGTCTCCTTTACTAAACATGATAAACTATCAAAGCCTGATAGCAACAAAGGCTTCAAGAGTTTGTGGAGCCGCCGGTAGTGATCGGGTCCTGGAGTTCGGTCTAAGAAGAGCACAAGGTATCGATGGTGCATTATGTGCCAGTAGGGCAGCATATATCGGAGGTTGTCACGCCACCTCCAATGTGCTGGCAGGGAAGCTATTCAATATTCCGGTTGCAGGCACCCATGCACACAGTTGGGTAATGGCATTTGATGGCGAACTTGAGGCGTTTAAAAGCTATGCCCGCGCTTTACCTGATAACTGTATTTTTTTGATTGACACGTATGACACCATTCAAGGAGCTAAGAACGCTATTGAAGTAGGAAAAATCCTAAAAGCCCAAGGTAAATCACTAATTGGGGTACGCATAGACTCAGGTGATCTGGCTTATTTTAGTACCAAGGTGCGGGAGATACTTGATTCAAATGGTTTTGAAAGCACCAAGATCGTGGTTAGTAATGACCTGGATGAATATCTGGTATCCAGTCTGGAAGAACAAAACTCCTCCATTGATATTTGGGGTATTGGTACTAAGCTTGTAACTGCCTTTGACCAGCCGGCATTGGGTGGCGTTTACAAGCTAGCAGCCATAAAGAAAGGTAATCAATGGGATTATAAGATCAAGCTATCAGAACAGGTAGCAAAAATCAATAACCCCGGTATTCAGCAGGTCAGAAGATTCTCCAGCAATGGAACATATATTGCTGATATGATTTACGACGTAAATGCTGAACCTGGTATAGAACCAATATTAATTGATCCCATCGATCACACCAGACGCAAGAAAATTAAGTCTGAGAAATTGACCTACCAGGATCTTTTAGTACCAATCTTTCGTGATGGCAAGCTTCAATATGAATCTCCGGAATTGCATCAGATAAGGTCTTTAGTAAAGGATGAGCTGAAGCAATTGGATCAAAGCAATAGACGATTAATGAATCCACATCAATACACGGTAGGTTTAGAGAAAGGTTTACACCATCTTAAAACCGAATTAATACTTAATCTAAGAGAACAGTTGTGAGAGCGCTAATTTTGGTTGATATTCAGAACGATTTTTTACCGGGAGGTGCACTGGCAGTAGATCAGGGGGATCAAATTATACCTATAGTCAATCAATTGATCCCAAAGTTTGATTTGGTGGTGGCTACCCAGGATTGGCACCCCAAGAACCATGAGAGCTTTGCCAGCAATCATCCAGATGGCCGAATTGGTCAAATAATTGACCTTCATGGACTTGATCAGGTGCTGTGGCCTGATCACTGTATTCAGGGCACCCGGGGCGCAGAATTTGCCAGGGATCTTAAACTCACTGAAGCACTCAAGGTTTTCCGAAAAGGTACGGACCCCACTGTAGACAGCTATAGTGGCTTTTTCGATAATGATCATAGAAATGACACTGGTTTAAGTGCATTTTTAAATGAGAAAAAAATAAGCCAGGTATTTGTGGTGGGTTTGGCCACCGACTACTGTGTGAAATTTACCGCCCTAGATGCCGTGAATTTAGGTTTTAATACTTCCGTGGTTACCGATGCCGTGAGGGCAGTCAATCTCGCTCCGGATGATAAGGACGTTGCCTTGAATGAGATGGAAGCATCAGGAATAACGCTGATAACAAGTAGCCAAGTTGGTAGAATATGAGCTTGGAAGCCTCTTTTAGAAAATATACCCTTAAGTTCAAATTTGAGGCAGGAACCAGCAGGGGTGTCATGAAAGAAAGAGATACCTATTTCCTCAAAGTTTGGGACCAAGATCAGCCAGATCTTTCTGGTAAAGGTGAAGCGGCCCCTTTACCTGGATTAAGCCCGGAGAACGATAACATAGTTGACCATTTAACTAAATTATGCCAATCCATTAAGGGGTATCAGCTACCATCGACCTCCCAACAAATCCCCGCTATCTTGGACCAATTGATAGGATCAACAGCACCCTCGGTTAGGTTTGCTCTGGAGTCAGCCTTACTGGAATTACTTAAACTTGTGCCAACTAATGGTTTCAACCCAATACCGATTAATGGCCTGATCTGGATGGGGGACTTTGAATTTATGAAGAAACAGTTGGATCAGAAGGTTTCAGAGGGCTTCAATTGCATCAAGATCAAGATAGGTGCCCTCGAGTTTAGACGGGAATGTGAATTGTTGGATTACATTAGACAAACCTTTGATCCTGATATTGTTTTACGTGTAGATGCCAATGGTGCCTTTAACCAGGATAATGTGTGGGATCGTCTTCAACGGTTGTCGCAATTTCGGCTCCATTCCATTGAACAACCTGTACCTCCTGGGCAATACGATTTATTAAAACGACTTTGTGTGAACCCGTCAGTACCGGTGGCCTTGGACGAAGAATTGATTGGGGTTTCAGATTTTACCAAGCAGCGGGAGTTACTTGATACTGTTTGTCCTCAATATATTGTGTTAAAGCCTACGCTCTTGGGTGGATTTGATATAACGGATCAATGGATACAACTGGCGGATGAACGCGGGATTGGCTGGTGGATTACCTCAGCGCTGGAGTCGAATGTGGGATTGAATGCGATAGCACACTATACTGCAAGCAAAAATCCAAGCACACATCAGGGATTAGGGACTGGCCAATTGTATCACAATAATGTCTGGCCGAACTACTTGCAAATAAAGCAAGGCTTTCTGAATTATGGCGCATGATTTCTAAGTAAGGACAGTCGGAGTTGGCTGAGCCCTTCTCCTCCGCCTTTATTGATCAAGGTTAGATTCGCCATGGGTTGAACATCCGGAATATTGGGATCAATGACGTACTTCGGGACTCGATGCTCCACGAAATTGATTAAACCGGCCGCTGGATACACTACCAAGGAAGTACCTACTACCACAAAGATGTCAGCTTGTCTGGCGATGCCAACTGCTTGTTCCATCATGGGAACGTCTTCTCCAAACCACACTATATGAGGCCGTAGTTGATAACCTTTTTCACAAACATCACCCAGTTTCAATTCCCAACCTGGAATCTGGTAGACCAGATTCGGATCCTTAGTGCTCCGGCTCTTAAACAGTTCTCCGTGAAGATGAAGAACCTTTGAAGACCCTGCTTGTTCGTGTAAATGATCGATATTCTGGGTAATTACGGTCACCTCGAAGTGTTGCTCTAGCTCTGCTAATACCAGATGACCTTTATTGGGTTTAGCATCAAGTGCTACTTTCCTGCGTTGGTTATAGAAATCTAATACAAGTTCTGGATCAGAAGCCCAACCTTGGGGTGAGGCAACCTCCATCACATCATGTCCCTCCCACAATCCATCGGCATCCCTAAAAGTAGGAATACCACTTTCAGCGCTTATTCCTGCACCGGAAAGCACTACAAGTTTGGGTTTCGACGTCACTTGCTTTTGCGAGCATATCTACCTTTCCGCTCAGGGGCTTTAGCGGCTAATTCCAGGCATTCCTCCAAGGTGAGTTCTTCAGGAGTTTTATCTTTCGGGATCTTTACATTCTTTTTGCCCGCCTTGATATAGGGACCGTATCGACCATTAAGTACCATAATAGAATCGTCCTCCGGAAATGTTTTAATGTACTTTTCGGCCTCCTGTTTCCTTTTCTCTTTGATCAATTCTATAGCCCGCTCCTCGGTTATAAACAATGGATCTTCCTCTTTTGGTATACTGACAAATTTTCCATCGTGTCTGACGTAGGGCCCAAATTTTCCGATAGCGGCTATTATTTCATGGTCTTCGAAGGACCCCACCGATCGAGGCAATTTAAATAGCTCCAGGGCCTCTTCCAAGGATATGTTTTCCATCAGTTGCCCTTTGCGCAAACTTGCATACTTGGGTTTTACTTCATTCTCGTCGCTGGGGTTCTCACCGATTTGTACATAGGCGCCAAATTTGCCCAACTTAACGTAAACCGGTTTACCTGAATCTGGATCTTGCCCAAGTTCTCTGGCCCCTCTTACATCAGCGCGTTCAAGAGTTTCTGACTTTTCCACCATGGGATGAAAATCACCATAGAAAGCATCAATCATTTGATCCCAAGGTTTCCCACCTTTGGCAATTTCATCAAATTCTTTTTCTACCCGGGCGGTAAAAGAATAATCAATAATATTATCAAAATGCTCGGTGAGGAAATCATTTACCACCATAGCGGTATTAGTGGGGAATAGTTTGTTCTTTTCCGTGCCGGTGATCTCCGTCTTTACTTCATTAGTAACCATTCCATCTGCCAATAAAATCTCTATATATGACCTTTCAGCACCTTCTCTATTCTCTTTAACCACGTACTCGCGCTTTTGAATAGTTGAGATAGTAGGTGCATAGGTAGATGGCCGACCAATTCCCATCTCTTCTAACTTTTTAACTAAGCTGGCTTCAGTGTATCGAGCAGGGGGCCGACTGAAACCCTCTCTTGCCTTCAACAATTTCAACTCTAAATTCTGGCCAACTGTCAGAGGAGGAAGCACCCCTTTAGTATGCCCATTGTCTTCTTCATCGTCATGGGATTCCATGTATACTTTCAGGAATCCATCGAAGGTGATCATCTCACCTTGTGCGGTCAAGGTCTGGGGAACTGTGGATATACCTATTTGAGCTATGGTTTTCTCAATGGAGGCATCAGACATTTGAGAGGCAATGGCCCTTTTCCAAATTAACTCATATAATCGCTCCTCATTCCTGCTGGAGCCAAGGCTTTTTTCACCAAAGTTGGTTGGTCGAATAGCTTCATGAGCTTCTTGAGCACTTTGGGACTTCGTTTTGTAAACCCGAGTTTTTACATAATTCTGCCCATAGTTGGTAGCGATTTCTGAGCTAGCGGCTTTGACGGCCTCTTGACTGAGGTTCACTGAGTCAGTTCTCATGTAACTGATATGACCACCCTCATACAAACGCTGAGCAACCGTCATGGTTTGGGCCACCGAGAAGCCAAGTTTTCTGCTGGCCTCTTGCTGTAAAGTTGAGGTGGTAAAGGGGGGGGCAGGTGATCTTTTTCCAGGTTTGGTCTCCAGGTTGGCGATGGAGAACTTTGCACCATTACACTGGTTCAGAAAAGCGTTAGCTTCTGCCTCGGTTTTGAATTTGGCCGGTAGTTCTGCTTGCAATACGTTACCATTATCCAATGTGAACTCAGCAGTGATTCTAAAGGATGTTTTCGGCTCAAATTTTTCAATGTCTCTCTCTCGTTCCACGATCAGTCTGACCGCTACTGATTGAACCCGTCCGGCAGATAATCCAGTCTTTATTTTTTTCCATAGAATCGGGCTAAGCTCAAATCCTACCAATCTATCTAAAACCCTTCTGGCCTGTTGGGCTTTGACCAAATCCAGGTCAATCCCACGCGGGTTTTGAATGGCGTTTAAGATGGCATTCTTGGTGATTTCCCTGAAAACAATTCGTCTGGTTTTATCGTCGTTCAGGTCAAGTGCTTCTTTCAGATGCCATGAAATCGCCTCACCTTCTCGATCATCGTCACTGGCTAGGTAGATCATCTCAGATTTTTTAGCTAAATCCTTAAGCGCCTTAATTACACTAACCTTATCCTTACTTATCTCATATGTTGGTTTAAATCCATTTTCTTTGTCAATTGCATTATCCCCCTTAGGAAGATCTCTGACATGGCCGTAGCTGGAGGCTACGGTATAGTCTTTACCGAGGTACTTCTCAATGGTTTTAGCCTTAGCTGGCGACTCCACTATTACCAAATTTTTGGCCATTGTTTAAGCAATTTTTTTTCCTGAAGAGCTCCAAATATGCCTATTTTTTTTCAAAAAAAACAAGCCGCTGGAAGTAATCAAGTTAAATATTCCCTTTCTTTGAATGTTTGGTTAAACTCCTATTTAATCAATATTTTGAATGAAGAATCTATTTCTCATACGTCATGCTCATGCTGAAAAATTCAGCGAGTCCGGTCGTGATTTTGATCGAAAGTTAACCTCTGAGGGTATGAAGGTTGCCTCTTTGCTAGGAAAATATTTAAGCAATGAGGGGATTAAGCCAGATGTGGTGATCTGCAGCCCCTCGGAGAGGACTCAAATGACGGCAGAGTTAGTAGCTACCCAGGTACAATACTCTATAAACGATATTCAAGTGGTCGATAGTTTGTACCAAGCTAGTGTGCGTGAATTCATAGAATATTTAAGCAGCTTGAGTCAAAGATATTTGTCGGTGCTTGTGATAGGCCATAACCCAGCCATTACATATGCAGCTGATTATCTTTGTGAAAAAGAGATCAATGGCATGATCCCGGGTTCGGTAGTTCACATTAGTTTTTTACAGGAATCGTGGATGGAATTATCCAACAAGGCCAGCGGGGAATTTGTCAACTACTATGATATTTTGACTGATCACTAAACCAGTTTAATTCCCATAACCAGAATATCATCTGTCTGTTCCAATTTTCCTTGCCATTGCTCAAGTTCCTGTGCCAGTAGTTGACCTTGTTCATCAAGATTATGATCATGCACTGATCTCAGCAGATCTTTGAATTTCTTTTTCATGTATTTCTTGTTAGAAGATTCTCCAAATTGGTCGGCAAAACCATCTGAAGAAAGGTAGTAGATGTCATCTGGCTGGAAATCAATTTCCTGTTGTTGGAAATCCTTGATATCGTCATTGAGGTTTTCTCCTATAGTATGTCGGTCACCTTTAATTTCATTGATACTGCCTCCTCTGATGTAGTATAGGTCACTGCGAGCTCCTGCAAATGACAGTTTCCTTAAGCCATTGTCAATTTTACAGATTGCAATATCCATACCGTGTTTACTGATATCCACCTGTCGATCTTTGAGTGTTTTCCGGAGTTTAGAATCCAATTTCTTTAGGATTTCAGCCGGTTTGGATTCTTTCTCTTCTACTACAATTTGATTCAACAGGGAATTTCCGATTACCGTCATAAAAGCTCCCGCTACCCCATGGCCCGTGCAATCCACCGAAGCCAGGATATCCGACCCATTGAGTTTGCCATGCCAATAGAAATCTCCGCTTACAATGTCTTTGGGTTTATAAACAATAAATGATTCAGGAAAACTCTGGGCAATGGACTCTTGATCAAGAATCGCTGATTGAACACTCTGTGCGTAGTGTATGCTTTCGGTGATCTCCTTGTTTTTAGCAGCCAGTAATGCTTGAATCTTTTGATTGGACTGATTTTTCAGGTAGTAGAAGATCACCAAACAGAATAGTACTCCTGAACCAAATACAATGGCTAAAATGCTATTCCTGTTATTTTTCAGCTGCAATTGTTGGATTTCACTTTCTTTTTGAAGCAATTCAATCTGCTGTTCTTGCTGTTCCATCTCGAAGGTACGACCGAGTTCGGAAATCCTCCTGTTACTTTCCTCATTGTAAATACTATCTTTCACCATACCATGTAGTAGCAGATAATCCTTAGCCAGTAACCAGTTTCTTTGTTTGAAGTAATTGTCACTTAGGGACTTGTATATTTCCAGCAACAGAGGCTTAGAGTTTATAGATTGGGCAATCTGAAGCGCGTCTACCAGGTGGTTAACAGATGACTGATAACGGCCAAGTTGGGTATAGCTAACGCCGATGTTGTTTAGTGCCTGAGCCTCTCCCACCAGGTTCATGTTGGTTTTCTCAATCTCAAGTGATTTGTAATAGTGCAACAAAGCACTGTCTAGTTGTTTATATCTAAAATATACATTGCCAACATTGGTATGTGGGTCGAAAACCTGATATTTATTGTCCAAACCTTTATACAGGGACAAGGATCCTTGGTAATATTCCATGGCCAATGAATCTTCGTTTTTGGCCAGATGAACGTTACCTATGTTATTTAGTGATCCAATTATGCGGGCAGTGTCCTGCATATTCTCGATAATCCTGTAAGCATCAAGAAAATATGCCAGTGCTTTATCATAATCCTTTTTCGAAGAGTATACGGTACCTATATTGTTTAAACTGGCCGCCAAACCATCGGGATTGTCAATTGCTTGATGAAGCCTTCGTGAATTGAAGAAATACTCCAAAGCCTTGTCAAGATTGCCAATCCTGTTTTGAATTACTCCCATGTTGTTGTAGGCATCGGCAATCCCCTTATCATAATTGATGGAGTCTGCTATTTCAAGGGCCTCTTTGGTATAACCCAAAGCTTGAATGGGATCCTGGTTCAATGTGCTCTTGAACAGATCGTTCAGCTGGTCAACCCTGTTTTGGTCTTTTTCCTGACCAGGAGAGAGGTAGGGTACTGTCAACAAAGTTATAACCGTTAATGCCCTCAGCAATAGGTTCATACCGTCAGCATGAAGTATTTACACATGGTTAAAATTACCATTCTTTTGTAAGAATTCAGGAGCGCTTCTTTCTCTTTTGGTACATCAGTGACGAAACCTGGAACCTGTTTGTGGATCGGCCCTGTAGCGCTTCTTATAAAAGCCAAAATGAAAGCGGCCCACTTTTCTATAATAGTAGAATTGGCCGGTTTCATCGTATTCTATGGGTGCATCTAGGCTTTTCATATCATCCAAAAGCCTAAAAAATGTACTGCGGGAGACTCCAAGTCTTCTTGAAAGTGAGTCAGCATTGCCTCGAAACCGTAGCCGGATCATTTGATCCAGGCGTAATATTAGATTGGTTTTATCATAAAAATTCATACTTTTTTTTAATTATCTATGGACTTGATCAATTGCAGTTGAATGCTTTTCTCCAATAGGGCAGCCAGGTTTTTCACACCAAGTTTTCGCTTGAGCGCTTGACAAACAGTGGATACTTGAGATTTGGTAATTTTCAAGCGGCCTGCAATTTCTGTATTCGATAGCTGCTGATGTAGAAGGTTCAGGACTAGTTTTTCGGACTGATTTAGTGATGGTAAGTCACTGATCTGAGACGGTTCTTGTACATGATTAGAGGATGGTGGTGGAGCATAAGTCTGATGTATTTTATTAATGACACTGAATAGATCATTCAGTTCACAATCTGCAGCTAGAACTGCATTTGCACCCAATGTTTCCAGCAAGCCAGCATAAACGGTATTTTTACTGTTAACCAATACCAATACTTTTGCCAAGGGGAAGCATTCCTGCAACAGCCTGATTCCTGGTGCTAGCACATGGTGGCTAGGAATATCCCATACAATTATATCCAGCAATGCGTTGCGGTGGTTATTTATGAGATCTCTTAGGTTAGAGGTGGATGCTACCACTACCATGTTTTCTGCGAGCTCTTCGAGGAGAAGGTATAGGCCTTTACGGTAAATAGGTTGCGGATGGATTAGTGCTATGTGTATCATGCCAACCAATATACTCTGGCATGGTATTGCTACTTAGCTAAATGATTTGTCGTGGCCGCTGGATGACTAATCAGGATGCTGGGTTTAGTAAGTGACAGGTGTTTTTAAACTATAGTACTTACCGAAGAGAAAGATCAGATTCTTTGGTGAAAAGATTAGCCACCACAAACTGTCCAAGCGCTCTTCCTTGGGCCACACCATTTTCGCAGGCAGGCATGTAATGGATACCTCCGTAAAGTCTGGATATCGCCGCTTCCTCTGATGCTTCGTAAAAGCTGCTAAAGGTTCGAGAGGGGAGTCCGTACTCCAATTCGGTAGTATCTTCAAATGGGAATGGTTCACCAAATAGGGAGGTCAATGCAGTAGCTGCAGCAGCCGATATTACACTATGCCCACTGGTGTATTCTGGGAATGGCGGTGTCTGTAAGGCTGGTACCCAGTCTTCATCAATGTATTGATTGATTACGGTCTCGGGTCGAATCAATTCAGTGCGATATTTCTCATCCCAACAACTGATGAAGGCATCAGCTAGGGCTATACTAACCAGCGCATAAGCTTCAACGGTTTCCATAAAATTTGCTTCAGCTTCTCGGGTTGCAATATCAGTGATGCCAATCCAATGCCCCCCTGGGGTGATCTTTTTGGTGGCAAACATCACGTGTCCCTGGTGATGACTGACATAGGGATTGCAATCCCAGAATTCAGCTATTTCCTTTTGTTCATCATCTAGATTTTTACCTACCTCATATACCTCCATCACCTCTTGATAGAACTGGCTGTTTTTATCCATATCGAAAGAGGTAGGAGGGACCGGTAAAAACTGATCGGCGGACTCGATTACGAAAGGCCTTATTTTATTCCAATGGGGCTCGATGGCATCCATGTAATCGGGTGGTGTTGGTTGCCATCTGTATGGACGATCATCAATGGTGTACTTGGGGAAAGTTCGTGTTTGATTATAATTATCCTGATTGGCCCACTCCAGTATGTGCGCTGCCACCTGGTTTCCATATTCCTGAGAAGCTTCAACTACTCTTTTGGGCATTCCCATTTCCCGGTAATCATGGTACAGCGACTCCGCGTAGTCAACCATACGATCTTCCGAGAAAACCAATGCGGTACCCACCTTTATAAAGGCCTGTAAAGCCGCTAAGTGGAAATTAATATCTGGTGTGTTAGGGTCAGGGATTGGCGGTAAATCCGTTATTTGCCCTTGCAAGCTTTTATAGGCACTATTTTGGTATGCCATCACTTCGTAGGCAGCAATACTAGGGTAGGCGTAAACCCTGCTGGCTACTGGTGGAGAAAAAATATCATATACAATTACATCGGTCAGTTTTTTTACGGTAGCCCTGAAAATATCAGGATTAGCTGCTTGAGGCCCATACTCTTCCGGTGATTTTTCACAACTCAAAACCAGACAAAAACTGAGGACAATGGTTAGTTGAAATATTCGGCTGATCATATTTCCCATAATATTCTGCACGAAGTTAATAATAATAGCGCTTTTAACCTGTAATCTAGTCCCAAACAGAACCTAGTTTCCATACCTCAGCTTTAGTTATCACCGCCTTCCCGCCTTTGGCATACCATGAAATGCCTTTTTGGTCTTTAGGAAATACCTGATTTACTATAGAGAACCTACCATTCTGGGCATATACTTCTACTATCGAATGATCGATGAAGACGCGTAGGTTTAGACGTCCCTTATCCAACGGCACCTGGACGGTATCGATGCCACTGAACATATCGTTAAACGAAACGTTTCCTGAATTTCTTCGATCAAATACCATTATCTCCTCTTCAGTGCGATAAAATATAGATGTCCCATTTCCTTCTCCTTGCATGACCTTGATGCCAAACTCCTTTGCTCCATCAGGTCTAAATTGCATATTGAGTTCCATAGACCGCCCCGATAAACTATCCAAGGACAGCTCGGTATCGTCTATGCTAATATCTCGGAACCTGTGTCCTTCGATCCGCAATCCGGATAATTTGAAAATTGGTTGTTGGCGCAGCTCAAAGCTTCCGTTTTCGTCAGCGATCAATGAAAGTTCTCTGGGTAACGCCATAGCCCCACGCCAGCCAGGGGTGGGAATATCTTGAGCATAGGCCCAATTATTTGCCCAGCCTACTAATACCCGATTATTGGGAATATGGTTGTAGGTTACCGCAGCATAATAATCCTTGCCGTAATCCACATATTTTGGTGCAACAAATGCCGGATCAAGCTGAAATTTGATGCCGTCAAAATTTCCTATAAAGTACTGCATACCAACATAATCATCCTGAGGTCCACCAGCCGATACCAATAGCACCCACTTAATTTCACGCCCTCTGTCCGTGGCAACTTCTATAGGAAACAGGTCAGGGCATTCCCAAATCTTTTCCATATTGCCAACTTGTCCAAAGTCGCTCAAATACTTCCAGTCTATCAGATTATTTGAAGCATAAAACTGAACTGTAAATTCATCAGGTAGTGCCACTACCATAATCCATTGACCGCTTTGTTGATGCCAGAAAACCTTGGGGTCTCGGAAGTCTTTTTTGAGTAGATCCAGTACAGGGTTACCTGCATACTTTTCCCAGGTTCTTCCATGGTCGCTGCTGAAAGCAAGACTTTGGTACTGCACAGAATCTTCGATATGAGCAGTGTAAATGGCTACCATGCAGTCATCAGCAGGTTGATCGCAAAGCCCACTTTTATTCCCTTGATCGATTACAGCGCTTCCCGAAAAAATCATAATTCCATCTTCTTCATAAAGGGCTACAGGAAGATGTTCCCAATGTATCAGATCCTGGGAAACGGCGTGTCCCCAACTCATATGCCCCCATTTGGTCCCATAAGGATTGTATTGGTAAAATAAGTGATACTCCCCTTTGTAATAAACCAATCCATTAGGGTCATTCATCCAGTTTTCAGGCGGACTAAAGTGGTATCTAGGGCGGTACCGCTCTTGATAGCCAATCTCCAGGTCATTGCTGGTTTGAACCATTTGCCTCCGATCCGATGAATTGCAAGCATCAATAATGGTTAGTAATCCGAGGCCTATATAGAAAAGTCGATGTTGATTACGGTTCATGGCATCCACTTCAGAACTTGCAGTCTTCCGTTATTTTTGCCCAAAAGAAAACAGGTTTCATCCTGAATTTTTATGGGTTTTATTCTTCTGACTTGACCCTGAAGGTTTAATGTACCCAGATCACTAACCTTCATCCCAGACTTACTAAAGCGCAACAAATTTCCCTTGTTGGCATCGTATCGACCCATTTCAATATTACACTCGAAAAAATTTCCTGCCAACATTACACTGGGATCGGAACCTGCTGAATCCAGTAGTAGTCCGGTCTCCAAACTTGAAAACTGCAATTCATCGGGTAATGGATGTAGTTTGAATGACTGCCCATTACCCTGATTTTCGAAGAATGCGCTTGATAACGTATTCACTTTCAAAACCGCGGCATTATCCAAAGCCGTTCCAAATAAATCCTGTAGGCTTGCTCTGGCAAAATCCTGGGCGTACAAGTAATCTTTCTTTAGGTAGACCAATTGCTTAGTTAATTCGGCGTGGGTGGCGAATGGTATCTCTCTACCTTTGGTGTGGTAGGTCAAAATTTGTTCAATTTGTCCATTCTCATCAAAGTCGTTCACATACAGTTTAACTGGTTGTGCTGGACTGGGTTGTAGTTTTGAATTCAAACCGGTATTCCCTGCAACCAAATCGATATCACCATCACCATCGAAATCATGAGGCAGAACAAAGTTCCACCAACCGCTGGATTGGTCCACCGGACTTTTTTTGAATACCCCATTATCATTGGTAAAAATGGTAATGGGTTGCCATTCAATGGCCAGCACCAGGTCAAGATCTCCATCTTTATCCATATCAACCCAGGCTCCATCCTTCACTAAGCCGGCGTTTGATAGCACCTGGTTGGTAGCATCTTCAAATTGTCCATTTCCCTTGTTGATTAACAGGTAAGATCTTGGGGTTACACCATAGTTCTTTGGTACAGCTCGTGATCCAAAAAACAGATCTACTAAACCGTCATTATTATAATCAGCCGGAAGTACGCATGAAGCGGTAATGTAAACATTGGGCAGTGTTATCTTTTCATCCAACCTTCCCAAGCCATCGTTGATGAAGACCCTTTGAGTAAGATACTCGGATTCACCCCAATACTCATTACCACCAGCTGCAATGGCCAGATCAACATCTCCATCCTGGTCCACATCCACAAAAGTAGCATCGACGTCCTCAAATGTACTATCCATCAGAATAGCATTGGGAGTACGCTGCCAGAACTTGCCGTTAGGGGTTTGTAAGTATAAGGCGCTGTGACGGTTTTTAGAGGAGCCCACAAAAAAATCATCCAGACCATCATTATTGACATCGGCTACCGCTAAAGCAGGCCCCTCGGTGGAAACCATGTGTGGAATCAATGCCTCCCTGTGGAATTCTACAAATTGATTTTCGCGGTGAATATGGTCGAGATTGATCTCAGTTGTGATGTCGACAAATTCAAAGCTTCCGGTTTTACTGGCTTTTAAAAGCTCAAAATCGAACCTGGGTAATCCCTGTTGCCAATAAAGGGTATCTGTCTGGTTGAATTTTACCTGCTGGAGTTTTTGATAAGATTGGTCTGGCCAAATGATTAATACTGAATCAATTTCTGAGGTTTTACCGACCCCGAGATGTAAACCCGTCTCAACGCAGGATTTATACCCACGCACTGGGTAAAGTTCTGTGGACAATTGGCTCCCACCTTTAAAGACAATCAATTTGGTACCGATAGCATTAATATTTAATGGGGTTCCCTCGACTTTGAGAAAGATGAAATTCGCGGTGGAATCCCCTCGCTCGATAGTGAGATTTCGGTAGACAAATGGTTCGTCCTCAATGTTGTTGACCACAATATCCAAATCACCATCATTATCAAGGTCACAATAAACCGATCCATTCGAATAAGAACTTTTATCCTTACTGATCTGATCCGATATATCAGTAAACTTTAAATCTCCACCATTCCTGTAGAATTTGTTTAGAATCTTAATTTTCGGAATTCCCTCCACCATGGCAAGATCCTCGTTTTCGGTATGATCCATTTTGGTCTTCCATCGATGGTCATCATTTCCACGTCTAAAGTTGGCATAGTCGATATCATTCATCCTTCTGGGAATCCCATTGCTAATAAACAGATCCTTGTATCCATCATGGTCAAAATCAAAAAAGAGAGGAGCCCAAGACCAGTCGGTTGCAGCTACTCCAGCAAACAGGCCGATTTCGCTGAAAGAACCATCCGCATTATTGAGTTGTAAGTTATTTCTAGCAAATTGGGGGAAGTACCCGTAAGTAAGCTTGAAGTTAAATATACCATATTCATCCTCTCCCAGTGAGCTCTTTAAGATAACCGGATCCTCCGGCAGCATATCCAAGGAGAAGATTTCGGTATGCCCATCGTTGTTGATATCCGCTAGATCTACACCCATGGAAAATCTGCTGGTATGATCGAGTTGCTCGGTCAACACATCTTTAAATGTGCCATCTTGTTGGTTGATATACAAGTAATCATTTTCATGAAAATCATTTCCAATGTAGATATCAGGCCAGCCATCCAGGTTGATATCACCAGTTGCCAGTCCCAGCCCATAACCAATTACAGTACTAAAAATCCCTGATTCTGCGGTTACATCTACGAACTTTCCATTATCATTTCTTAGAAGTTTATCTCCAGCAGTGGGATGCAGGGTGCCTTTGAAGGATTCCTTTTGGCCGAAAGTCCCATTTTGGTGCAAGGAATGATTAAGTTGAAAAAGATCGAGATCCCCGTCGAGGTCATAATCAAAAAAGCTTGCCTGAGTAGAAAATCCTTTGAGATTTAACCCATAGGCTGCAGCCTTTTCTTGGAAATTTGGAATTCCGTCACTTATACCTGTACAAATGTAAAGTTGGTTTTCACCTGAAATGACTTTATAGTCTCCTATCTGGCCCAGGTAGATATCAAGCAAACCATCGTTGTTGATATCAACCACAGTTACTCCTGTGGTCCATCCCGATTTACCTTCTAACCCAGATTCTTTAGTTACATCCAGAAAGCGGAAATCACCCTGGTTCAGGAATAACTTATTGGGTTGGGTATTGCGGGTAAAGTATAAGTCAATCAGCCCGTCTCGGTTGAAATCTCCAGCACTAACACCTCCTCCATTGAAGAAATACATGTAGTTGAAAATATTGAAATCAGTTGTTTGCTCAACAATATTTGAGAAATCCAGGTTAGTGTGGTTCTTGAGCAATAACTCAAATTGGGCTGGAGGTTCTGATGACCTTTCGCAGGAAAATGCTACCAGTAGAATTACATACAGCAGATTCGCAAATTTGAAACTCATTGCTTTAGATCTTCCTGTGAGAGTTTGTACAGTTTTGCGGGCTGATTGTTGATGGCTGTTAACAAGAAATGCTGTTTGTCCATTTCCAATATCCTAAGCTCTTTTATTTCTCCTCTAACCATAAATCCCGATTTTTGATGGGGAATCCAGTTATAGTTATTGGCTGTTTCATTGATTAATATATGTCCATAACTCGCATCTAACCGGGAAAATTGAGGAATGAATCCGGAGTCATTCCCACCTAAAACTAAATCCGGGTAACCATCGCTATTGATATCCATACATTGTATTGCGTTAACGTTGGAGAGCTGCACTTCCTTAGGAAGAGCAACGATTTCAAAAGTGCCATCTCCTTGATTGATTGCCACTGCGGATTTAAAATAGGTAGCCTCCAAAACTAGCGCATTTTCAATGATCTCAGGACTAAATAATTCTTGAATCGATCTAGTTGCATATTCGGAATGCTTTAGATTACTCTTTTTGAGACTCACGATCTGATTGGTAAGTTCCCTTTTGGAAGTGAGCGGCAGATCAACTCCATCGGAATATTGGGTAATTATTTTGTCAACGGTACCGTTATTATCAAAATCATTTACCCATAGTTTTGCTGGAGCGCTTTCGGTGGCAGAGAAGTAGAAATTCTCCCCTCTGTTTCCCAGAACTAAATCATAATCACCATCTTGGTCTAAATCGGTAGAGGCCACTGCATACCACCAACCCCGATACGGTTCAAGTCCAGTGTTCATTTTCTTCATTTGTCCCTGTTCAAATTGATAGATCAATGGATGCATCCATTCCCCCGTTACAATTAATTCGTGAGAGCCATCGCCGGTTATATCGGATAATGTTGCATCGGTAATCATGCCAGCCCTGGAAACTTCCGGTGCCAGCATATCTGTGACATCTTCGAAAGAACCATCACCCTGATTGCGATAAACATAGCTTTTTGGTGGCAGGCCATAACTCATAGGGATACTTCTACTACCAACAAATAAGTCAGGGTATTGGTCGCCGTTTAAGTCAATCTGCTTTACCACCGAGGTGTTATATCCGTAATTAGGTAAAGCTCGTGCATCCAACACAAATAGACCCTTGCCATCATTTTTGTACACCCGGTCTTGCATCAATCTCGAACCTACAGGTCGGTTATTTCCTCCTGAGCCTACATATAAATCAAGATCACCATCGGCATCAACGTCTACAAATTCAGCGGTGACATCTTCAAAATAGGCGTCTCTGGTAAAAGACTCCTGCTTGCTGGTGCTAAATCCATTCAAACCCTGAAGTAGAAGCAGACCTGCTTGTTGTGAAGATCCCCCAAAATAAAGGTCTTCCATTCCATCTCCATTTACATCTCCAACTGCAACCGCTGGCCCTTCTCTGGACAACATCCTAAAGGACAAGCCTTCCTGATAGAAATCGATGAAGTCATCTTCTGAATGCTTGGGGCCATTGAATGCTACCGCTTCAAGTATAGGTTTTGAGACTACGGTATCTTCCTTATATGGTAACCTGGCAAGCTCCTGATAATCTAATGCCAATAATGTATCAATACTGGTAGGATAAAGCACACTAGAGCTACGGTCCGGCCAGATAATGCCAATGGAGTCTACTTCATTATGAATGCCTATTCCAATTATCATTTTATAATCAATTGAGGATTGGAATCCCCGACTTGGGATCAATTCTTTACTATACCTTTCCTGGTCCACGTAAGCGGTGATTTTTGTGCCTATGGCATAGAGGTTTTTCTCAGGGCCTTTTAATCGAAAACCCAGCCAGTGGTGATCGGCTTGCTTATTAATGTTATTCCGGTAAATGAATGACTCTTGATTGAGATTATTGACTACCAGATCCAAATCCCCATCTAGATCAAGATCCCCATAGGCCGAGCCATTGGAAAACGAAGGTTTGTCCAAACCATAACCCAACCCTGACTCTTTGAATTGCAAGTTCGACTGGTTGTGAAAAAACTTATTAGGTTGAGCGATAGAAGGCATGGCATCAAGAACCTTGTTTAATGCTTCTTTTTTACCGGTCAAAGCCATTTCTTGAACCATATCGTTGGCAAAAAAGTCCATGAAATCCAGATCTGTCACATCTTGGTAGACGCCGTTGCAGACAAAAATATCCTTTAGACCATCATTATCGGCATCGAATATTAGAGCACCCCAACTCCAGTCGGATGCGGAAATTCCGCTGTACCAGGCTATTTCACTGAAACTATTATTACCGTTATTGAATTGTAAGGTGTTATGCATGTATTGATGATAAAAGTCTCTTTTTTGCTTGAGTTCGTAGATGTTGTAATTTTCGAACAATACTTTACTTTTAACCCTCTTATCATCGGCAGGTAGCATCTCTGTTACAAAAATTTCGGGAAGACCATCATTGTTTATGTCTGCCATATCCGCACCCATAGAGGATAAACTAATATGCCCCATCCATTGGGTCAGCTCTTCACTAAAAGTGCCATCTCCCTGATTGATATACAGGTAATCTCTTTCAAAAAAATCATTGGAGATGTACAAGTCTGGGAGAGCATCTCGGTTTATGTCACCAACTGTGATCCCTAATCCAAAACCGATTAAGCTTCCGTAGATCCCTGCGGTTTTGGTAACATCCACGTAGGTGCCTTCATCGTTTCTCAGCAGCTTGTCTCCACCCCCTTTGATGAACTCCTTTACCGGCCAATCCTCTGCAAAAAGCTCCCGCTTATTACTGTAGTTTAAGGTGTTGACAGGAATGAAACTGTTATTCAGGATGTAAGCGTCCAGGTCTCCGTCGGTGTCATAGTCAAAAAAAGCAGCATGGGTGGTATAGCCATTTTCATCTAGACCGAACAGGACCGCAGATTCGGTAAAGGTCAAATCGCCATTATTCACAAACAATTCATTTTGACGGTCATCGTCCGGCAAATAACCGGCATTGCAAACGTAAATATCCAGGAACCCATCATTATTGATGTCCACCATTATTACCCCGGTACTCCATTTACGAGTGCCTTCAACCCCTGCACTATGAGAGATATCTTTAAATTTGAAATTTCCCTGGTTTAGGTAAAGCTTGTTTTCTCCAAGGTTACTGGTAAAGTAGATATCGGGTAACCCATCATTATTGATGTCACCCAATGCCACACCACCGCCATTGTAGAAATTTCGGTATCCGAAAATGTTGAAATCTTCCGTATTTTCCAGTGAATTGACAAAATCAACACCCGATTGGCTAGAAGGGATCAGACTGAATACCGCATCTTGTTGTATCTCTGGTACCGAGCACCGGAACGTCAGTGCCAACGAGATAGCAGATATGACTATGATGCGCAAAATCATCCCTAGATAAATCTATAAATCACAAATCAAAAAAGAGAGGCTATTGGGTAATAACCTCTCTTTGAGTTGATGTTTAAAAGCTTTAATCAAGACCGACGTAACCCGGATTTTGTTCAAGATTAGGATTTACTGCTAATGCAACAGTTGGAATTGGAAATAATAACCTCTCCGGGCCTGTTGGACCTTTTTCGGTGTAGGCATCCAGGAATTTGCCAAATCGAATCAAATCAGTTCGCCTATGTGCCTCCCAATACAGCTCAAAACCTCTTTCGTCTAGTAATACGTCAAGGTCAATTGAGGTTAAGTCAGGAACATTTCGCTTTTGCCGTATTTCATTTACTAGACTAAGGGCGTCGGCTTCGCTTCCACCTGATCTAAGCAGTGCTTCTGCTTTCATTAATAGAACATCAGAATATCGGTAAAATACCAGATCGTTGTTAGGAACGTCACCATTATCAAGATCTGGTGGATATTTTAAAACTCTTACTCCTCTTACTTCTAGATCTGTTCCGGTTTCAATTAGGTCGATATCCTTGGTGAACACTAACGGGTTTCCGGGTCTATCAGTGAGAGGAGTTCCGTTTTGATCGAATTGCTGACCAAGTAGTAAGCCTACTTTAGCACCACTCCGGTCGGTGAAACCATCATAATCGGAACTCAGGCGTTGATCCTGAGGATCAAACTTATCGTAAAAATCGGCAATAGTGGTGAATCCATTCCAACCACTAGGATTTTGGTTATAATGTAAGGTGCAAAACCATCTGGAAGCGACGGTATTACCAGTACCCCTTCGTTCCCCTGCTATATTTTGATAGG
This sequence comes from Cyclobacteriaceae bacterium, assembly GCA_028289505.1. GTDB lineage: Bacteria > Bacteroidota > Bacteroidia > Cytophagales > Cyclobacteriaceae > SZUA-3. The sequence goes on along the minus strand of JANQPK010000040.1, from coordinate 176 downwards.
TAAAGATATTCTCGGTGCTGATAGCATCATTATTGGCAGCGAAGTTGTCAAATACGTTTTCAGCTACGGAATATTTTCCGGAATTGATCATATCATCAGCCAAGCTTATTACTTGTTGCATATCACCTGGGTCAAAGCTAGGCGCTTGTCGATTGGCAAATACCCCCCGACTCAAA
>JANQPK010000022.1 GCA_028289505.1 Cyclobacteriaceae bacterium | reverse complement strand
TGGTTAGCGAAGCCATCAACGAGATGCTTGAAAAGTTGGATCCTCACTCAGTATACATTCCCGCCAAAGATCGTGAACTGACCAACTCCCAACTAGAGGGTGAATTCGACGGAATAGGTATTGAATTCAATATAATAAAAGATACGATATATGTTATTACCCCATTGGAAGGGGGTCCCTCGGAAGCAGTAGGGTTACTATCGGGTGACAAGATTGTGGAAGTTGATGGTGAAGTGGTTGCCGGTATCGGCATAACCAACAGGGACGTTTTTGATCTATTGAGAGGACCAAAAGGAACTGAAGTGGAACTAGGCATTAAGCGTAGAGCAGAGGTCGACTTGCTGCAATTCAACATTATTCGGGACAAAATACCCCAACATTCAGTGGCAGCGAACTATATGATTAAGGATAACATAGGATATATAAAAGTAACCCGATTTGCCGCTACCACTTATGATGAATTCTATGCGGCTTTAACTGAGCTGCAGGACCAGGGGATGAAGAAACTGATTCTGGACCTTCAAAATAATCCCGGAGGTTATATGGACCGTGCTATTAAAATGGCCGATGAATTCATTTCTGGTAACAAAATGATTGTCTATACGGATGGAAAGCAGGATCGCTATGATTCTGAAGCCAGAGCTCGTAAGAACGGAGTTTTTGAGGAAGGAGCACTCATTGTGCTAATCAATGAGGGAAGCGCTTCAGCCTCCGAAATTGTTTCCGGCGCCATCCAGGATAACGACAGAGGCCTGATCGTGGGACGGAGATCCTTCGGTAAAGGTTTAGTTCAAAATCAAATTCCATTGAGTGACGGATCTGAACTCCGTTTGACGATTTCCAGATATTATATCCCCAGTGGTCGATCAATCCAAAGACCTTATGACGGAAAGTCCTTGGAGTACTACGAGGACTATATCACCAGACATACTAATGGTGAATTATTTCACCAGGATAGTATTAAGATCAACGACAGTTTGACCTTTACTACCTCAAAAGGACGAGTAGTTTATGGTGGTGGTGGAATCATTCCAGATCATTTTGTACCGATAGATACCTCGATGAATTCTGAATACCTCAGGAAAATACTCTACAACTCGGTTTACCGCGAGTACCCGCTTTCTTACTATCAGAAGAATAAGAATAAATTGAAGAAGATGGACTATCAGGAGTACTATGAGAACTTTGAAGTATCAGATCAAATGCTTCAGGATTTCACTAAGATGGCTACTGGTAATGGAATCGAATTGGATCAGGAGGGGTTTGAAAATAGTAAAGATCTGCTAAAGATTTATATCAAAGCCGAGGTAGCAAAGTTAGCTTGGGACAGCAAGGGATTTTATCCAATATTCAATCAACAGAATGAGATCCTGCAAGCAGCGCTTAATCTGTTCGACGAGGCAGAAGCCCTGGCCGCAGAGTATCGGTAGAGAGACCTAAGATCTAAGATTTAAAATCTTAAATCTTACTTAGATTTCTACTAGGGTCTGCAGTATTTTTTCAGGTAATTCAGAGCTCTTTTTTCACCTAGCTCGTAGGACTGGCTAAAATCTTCACAGGCTTCATATATCTTACGTAATGCCACAAAAGAAGCACCTCGCATGATGTATGCATTGGTCAGTTTGAACTTATAGGCCCTGTCGAACTTACGGGTTCTTAGTTCTTCGCTAATGAGGTCTACCGCTTTAGAATAGGCCTCAATGGCACCATAAAAATCTTTATTGTTATACATCGCTAGTCCCAAATTTCGGTATAAGTACTCCTGATCATCGTTGATTTCGATGGCTTGGTTAAAATCCTCAACTGCCCCCTGAAAATCTTCAATCTTCAGCCGGATCAGACCTCTGTCATTGTAATTGTCCGCGTTATCTGGATCAAGAGTAATCGCCTTTTCAAAATCGGCGGCAGCTGCCAGTGTTTGGCCTTGCTGGGATTTACTGAACCCTCGTTGCCGGAAAAACTCAGGGTTGGAACTATCCAACTCAATGGCTTTATCCAGATCTTCAATAGCTGACTTGTGATTTATTTCATCCGCCTGCAGATCGAAGGTATGCGCCTTTATGTAGGCACGGCGAGCATATAGTTTGGCATCACTGGGAGATAATCCTATGGCGGTGTTGATATCTTGCAATGAGCTGTCTCTCTGAAAACCCAACTCATGCTTCAGATAACTGCGATAGTAATAGGCAGAAGTGTTTTCAGGTTCCAACCTGATGACTGCGCTGTAGTCCTTGAGTGCACCTTCATAGTCCTTTAGAATGCTCTTTGCTGAAGCCCTTTGTATGTAGGCATCAACCAGACTGTCCTGTAATTCAAGAGCCTTGTTGTAGGCAATTACTGCACTTTGATAATCCCCTTCCATATACTTGGCTTTGCCCTGTTCAAGATAGGCAATTGCTTGGGGATAATTAGCGCTTGAAGAGGGGGTATCTGTAACCGTTTGGGCATTTGAAAAAAGTGGGATCACCAACAGAAGGAACAAATAAACCTTTTTACACATGCATCTTTGGTTAAACAATAAAGTTAAAGATAAAACAGAACTTTTTGCCCTTTGTTTTCACCAAAAAATAGCAGCTTCTCATCTATTGTATTCTCAATTCCACTCTGCGATTGCTTAAAGCATCATCAGTTGCCAATGGCTCAGAATCTGCATAGCCTTTAGAATGCAGTACATAATCTGGTACACCACGTTGCTGGAGGTAATCGCCTATTATCATTGCCTGTACCTCAGTAAGGTCTGGAATAAGAACCTGTTGAGCAGGTTGAACCTGTAAAGTGTCCACGATATGAAGGCTACTTTCTGAAACTACGTATTCCTCACGCTGTGCTGAATCACTGATCATTTCCACACCTGGCACCATCAGTGAATCCCATTGCGCTAGGCTATCAGCATCCCAACTTTCCCGGTGGACTGCGATCTCAATTTTAGTCCCAGGGTTATTCTTCAACAATTTTATAATACGACTTAATTCGAATCTGGACCCATTACTCAAGGTAGTGTCATTCTCAAAATTCAAGCACTGTAACGGGAATGAAACACCGGAGCTCAGCCGGTCAAGTACAATATCCATCTTTCGCCGGTTACTGACGGATAATGACTCGAGATCAAATATTTCAGAGTAGAAAGTATAACCTGGTTCAAGCGGAACTATGGAGAAATCATACTGCCTTCCGGCGGCCAGGTATAGTTCGAATCCGGCATTTTCCTGAGAGGTTCGGTGGTATTGTTCTAACTTTTTATGCTCCAAATCATAAACTTGGATGAAGGCAACCTTAGGGTTACCATCTTCATCAACAACGCTACCCTTAATGTAAACAACCTTCAATGGTTGCATTGGTTCGGGGATCCTAGCCCTAATTATGTCATAGGTTCCCTTGTATTTCCCCGAATAATACATCACATCTCCCTGAGCGGGAATACTGGCGAATCTTTCATCACCGCTGGTGTTGACATAATCCAGCGCTACTGGGTCCGTCCATTTGCCGGACTCCAGGCGGGTCTGATATAGATCCCACTGGTCTCCTTCAGATTTGGCGTAAATCAGGGTTTGATTATCTGCCAGGATACGGGGTGACATGATATTTCCATCATTAATGTGGTCCGGCAATGCTACTGGCTCACCCCACAACTCGCGGTTTCTCTTTTTTGCAACCATCAGTTTGCAATCGCTGCCATCTTTTAGATCCATTGATCCACATCTCACAAAGTATAGCGTTTTGCCATCAGGTGATAAACTTGGACAACCATCATCAAGGCTGGAGTTGACGGGCTTTGCAAGATTAACGGGAGTTGCCCATTGATTTTTTCCGGTTTTTTTCGAGTACCAGATATCAAACTTTCCTATTCCGTAGGCTTTGCGACTAGTGAAGAATATATAGTTGCCATCATAGCTCAATGAATATCCGCCAATGTGATTAATGGCCAAAGAGCGATTAACGGCTTCTACGGGCTCCGGTTGTGTCCATTTTCCGGGCCTATGCTGATAACTATAAAATACCAGCAACTCACTCTTGA
>JANQPK010000015.1 GCA_028289505.1 Cyclobacteriaceae bacterium | reverse complement strand
TTTCTTATAAGGTCAATAATTCAGAACCAAAGTTTTGAACGCGCAATTACTCAAAAGTAGCGAGATATTCAACTGTAGAGTTTCTTTCCACTATCATGGTGTCCTCGAGCCATTTTCTTTGTCCGGCCCTTTCTACGTACGTTGTTAAGATGATTGGTTGATCGGAGGCTACTTCTACCAGGTGCTCAGTTCCGGCTAGTTCTTTGGTCCAGCCAGCGCCATTATTATAAGATTGCTTAGCATTCACTCCAAATGGATTGCGCACCGAAACTCTGAATCTGTCCGATTCAATCATAGTTGAAGCTCCTGTTTCCTGCATTCTAATATGGGCCTTGTAGGGGACAAAGTAATTTGTGGTAATCACAGTGTCTTTTGAAGGCTGTACAGTAAAATCATATAGATGTGCATCAGATTGAAAATATTCCTTGGCTACATGAATATTTACTAGGTAATAACCAGAATTCAACTCGTCCTCTCTAACCGAAATCCTTTGTAAGTAGTAACCCGAGTTGTTCGGTTGAAAACTTGCTTTTGTTCTGAGTATCCCACCTGACAGGTACGAAGTGTTTTTCCAAATAACCTCAATAGTAGCATCCGCTACCGGTTCACTTCCGTTCCCTGTGGTTATGACACCATCTAAAGTCAAGCAGTCTACCATACAATTTTGACTTATCAAATCGTCCTCTTTCTCAGCACATGTAAATAATAGGGTAATAAGAATAAAGTATGAGATGCGATAGAGTTTAGCCATAAAGTTTTGATATGTCGATAGATTAGTGATCATTCATCAACGTGAAGCTCAGAACTAAGACGTAAGACTAAAGGAAATGGTCGATACTTGTGTTAGACGTACTTTATCACTCTATCCCAATCTTTTTCTTAATTCCAGCATGTCCCTACTGACTTTCTTCTTTATCCCCTTGGCGTAAAAATTACCTGTTCTTGCCGAATTTTCTCCCGAATTACTCACCAAATAAATGAAATCAATTGAATTATTTTAATGTGCCCCAAACAAAAAACCCCCTAAACATAAAATTTAGAGGGTTTTGATGTTATTTGAATAGTACTTTGTCGGGATGACTGGATTCGAACCAGCGGCCCCCACGTCCCTAACGTGGTGCGCTAACCGGACTGCGCCACATCCCGATGTTGAGAGTGAGTTTGAGTTTGAGTTTCAATGTGGTGCGAAATTAATATCAACGGATGTCAACCACAAAATAATAGTGCTCTTTATTTGATAGGTTACTTCCTAGAACAACTACTGGCCATTTTGGCAATTAATCCCTAGATTATATGCCTATAAGCGTAAACAACACTATGAAGCGAAGAAAGTTCATCCAAAATTCATCCATGCTGGGAGCCGGAACATTGATGGCTGGTAGTCCAGTAATCCATGCTGCCCCCTGGCGTATATCGCCCAACGATAAGCTGCAAATCGGGGTTATCGGCTGTAACGGTATGGGTTGGTCCAACACCAATTCCATTTTGAAAATGGAGGATGTCGATCTCATCGCCATCTGCGATGTGGATCAGGCTGCCATCGATAAAAGATTGGCCAGCTATGCTGAGCTTCGCACTAATGAACCCAAAGTTTACCGCGATTATCGCGAACTGATCAACAATCCCGAGATTGACGCCATCATAATTGGCACCCCCGATCATTGGCATTGCCTTCCTATGGTAGAAGCCGTGCAGGCAGGCAAGCATGTCTATGTGGAAAAACCAATATCAAATACCATCGAGGAATGTAAAATCATGGTGGAGGCCGCCCAAAAATCGGGTAAGATTGTCCAAGTGGGCCAATGGCAGCGTAGTGGTCCACATTATCGGGATGCTGTCGACATTGTACGTTCAGGAAAGCTTGGAAATATACGGTTAGTTAAAGTTTGGGCTTATCAGGGTTGGATGACTCCGGTGGATAAATTGCCTGACGAGCCGGTTCCAGAAGGTGTAGACTATGATTTTTGGTTGGGACCAGCCCCTCAACGTCCATTTAATCGTAACCGGTTTCATTTCAATTTCAGATGGTTTTGGGATTATGCCGGAGGTCTTATGACCGATTGGGGAGTACATGAAATTGATATAGCCCTATATGCAATGCAGGTAGAAGCCCCCATTTCGGTTATGGCATCTGGAGGTAAGCTGGCTTATCCAGATGATGCATCAGAGACCCCCGATACTTTGCAAACCGTTTTTAAATACCAAGACTTTAGTATGCTTTGGGAGCATGCTACCGGTATTGACGGAGGTCTCTATGGCCGCACGGAAGGGATTGCGTTTATTGGCAACAATGGCACTTTGGTGGTAAATAGGCAAGGTTATGAGGTTCTGGTGGAGAGATACCCCAGGGGCTACGCCGAACGAGGCGAATCCCGAATGGAACCTATAGAGGCTTTCAAAAAGCCGAAAGAATTAAACTACTTGGATCTCCATACCCAAAACTTTGTTGATGCCATAAAAGCCAATGATTCTAGTAAACTCAATACCCCTATTGGTTCTGGCAGTGTGGCAGCTATCAACGCCCAAATGGGTAATATTGCCTATAAAACGGGAGAGAAAGTTTACTGGGATGCGGTGACCAATACTTTTAAACAAAACAAGCAAGCCAACAAACTGATGAAGGCAGACTATCACAATAACTGGAAGGTGCCAAATGTTTAGCTTAGTTGGGTGGTTGATCCCAGAATATTCTCAGGATTTCTGATTTGCCACCACCAGGATTGTTTTCAATGGCCGATTCCACAGTTTCACCACCCATGCTTTGGTAGAATTTTCGGGCCTGATTATTGTCCTTCAGTACCCATAAATACATCTTAAAGGGATCATCTAACTTATTGATTCTGCTGGCGCAATGCTTCATAAGATTCTTGCCAATTCCATTGCCTTGCCAATCCGGGTGTACGTGTAAATTGTCTACCAAAGAACCGTACTGCCGATCGTGGTTCAGGAAAACACAGCCAAATCCACAGAGTAAATCCTGATCATTGGCCAATACGATGTACTGATTTTCAGAGGGGTTGTTGAAGCGACGTTGCCACACAGACATTCGTTCTTGCACCACCTCATGGTCAAGATAATCATCATTTAAGATACCTCGGTAGTGAATCTGCCAACTGTAAGCATGAAGACGTGCAATGGCTTCCTGGTGTCTGGCAGAGGCAACACAATATTCAATCTGCATACTGCTAAGATACTACAGAATCTTGGCAAGTAGTGATATTGTATGTAATTCGCAGTACTAATCAGCGGAGGGCATTATATACCACGGGCTGTGTCCAGGCCATTTGGTTTTTAATATTTTCAACAGGGTTTTCTGGAGCGGCAGAGGAGATTATCCTGGCGCGAACAAATAGATACTCAGGCTTTAACTGAAAAGAGGCTTGGAACCCGTTCACTTCCTTCAGTATTCTGGTATTGGTGTCTTGTGCCATGCACCCTACAAACTGAATGGTGTAGGTATTGTCATCTTGTTCAACCGCCACCTGGATGGTATTGTTCTCCACCTCCAAGGTTTTGAGCGTAACACCTGTAGAGGCATAAAAGTCGCCTTTTTCAAGACTGGCTATTAAGCTCTCCGCATCCAGCGACTCAGATCTTACCCAAACCCAACCCCGCCCGGAATTGCTCCATAGTTTGCCTTTACGGTGGTAATGGTGACTATCATCAGTGGCAAGACCCAATAGTAGTGGTCGATCGTTTAAAGCATAGGCGATATTAATCTGATCCCACATGGTTTCGGTATCCATGTGAGTAGAATCTCCCAGATTGTAGACCATATTATGACCATTGAACACTTCAAAGAATCTTTCCCCTTGCAAAGCGATCATGTCAGCCACGGTGATGGCAAAATGAAAATTTGGATGATTAATGTGCACCATCATGGGAACTCCCAATTCATCACGTTGCTGCAGCACCACATTTATATTGCGTTGCAATACATCGACTACGCTGCTTCCTCCCTGAGGGGGGATAAATTGTTGGAGATTATTGGCATTAAGGTGGAGTGGTTTATCGTTATAGCTATCGGTAATTTCCTCTCCCTGGATCACCAGAAATTTCCCAGGCTCCTCGAAGAGTGGCCTGTATTCCGCTAATGTCTTTAGCTTTACCCTGATGCCGGCAGAGTCGGTATATTGCACCCAGTCAGGGCCGTAGCGATCAAGATAACGATTAAAAACGGCTTCCTGCCAATTATTCTTGATCTCCAACCAAAATTCCCCCTCTGCTAGAATATTGTGATCGGTGAGGGCCAGAAAATGATAATCATGCTCTTTATACCAGCTCATGATCATTTCAGGGAAATCGTCCCCATCACTCCAAAAACTATGAGTATGCAGGTTTCCCTTGTACCAATTCAAAGTATTTTGCTGGTCCTGTTCTTGGTTTTGGCAGGCCGTAAAGAGCAACCATGAGACCAGAATAAATCGAAGTGAAACGATCAATTTACAACCGAGTTGCTCTGGGTTGAAGATCTGTTAAAGCACCAATTTTTATGGGCTCTCCACTTTCGATGCTTTTACGAGCAGCTACTCCAATTAAAATGGACATGGCACCATCGCGAATTCCGGCGGCACGGTCGAAAGGGTCTTCCTGTTCCGGATGTACGAAGATTTTATCGTGCAATCGCTTATCTCCTCCTCCATGCCCTCCTTTTTCAAACGCCACATTGACCACCTCGAAGTCATTCCACAGTTTGTGAACGATCATGGGTTCTGTTTCCATCTCATCCTGTCCGGTTTGTGCCATCTCCCTGCTGTGCATTTCTGCTTGACTAACGCTAACCTCTTTCTGATAGGGTATATCGAGCCAAGCTTCTAGTCGACCTTTGGTACCGTTAAAAGCAGCCCGCCAACCTTCGAAGGGGCTGTAGGTAGTCAGGGAATAGTTGACAATAGTATTGTTTTGATACTTGATTTGAGCAGACATTTTGTCATAGATATTGACCTCCTCCCGAAATAGACAGTTATCTCGTATGTAGCCATCGTATTTCTCATTTTCCACATATAGCTTCATGTAGTGCTCGCTCTTGGTTATATCGTAGTAAAAATCACATTCTGACTTATGGGGACAAGTGCGGCAGTTGTCTCCCTTAAAGGGTCCATTGGAGCCATAAAACTCTAAATCACCATAGGCGAAAACTTCCTGAGGGTCCGAGTCGATCCACCAGTTCAGCAGGTCGAAATGATGGGTGGATTTATGCACCCAAAGCGTACCACCCGCCTCGCGCAACCCATGCCAGCGCCTGAAATAAGAGGCACCATGGTAGGTGTTAAGGTACCAGTGGAAATCTACTGAAGTAATATCACCTATGGCTCCATCTCTGAGTAATTCCTTTATTTTGGTGGCATAGGGACTCCAACGATAGTTGAAACCTACTATCAGATTTTTATTTGACCTGCGCTCCGCATCAATGATATCTTGGCATTTCCGCTCGT
>JANQPK010000002.1 GCA_028289505.1 Cyclobacteriaceae bacterium | reverse complement strand
CCAACTGAATGTGGTCTATAGAGAGGGTCGGTTGTATCGAGCTTGATCGGTTATTGACCTAGCTTAGGGTTATTGCGATGCCGAAGGGCATCACGCGATGATTTTTTCTCGAGGTTTTGTTCTAATGCTGCCGTCAAGTCCACCCCTGTTTGATTGGCCAAGCAGATCAGAACCCATAGTATGTCCGCCATCTCATCAGCAAGATTATGATCCTTGTCAGAAGCCTTAAATGATTGCTCCCCGTAAATACGCGACATCAACCTTGCCAATTCACCTACTTCCTCCATTAGGATCACTGTATTGGTGAGTTCGTCAAAGTATCTCACCCCGGTGGTATTGATCCACTTATCTATTGCTTTTTGTGCCTCCTCTATAGTCATTTTTCAGGGATTCTTAGTGTCAATGATTATGGTAACCGGGCCATCGTTTACCAACTGTACCTTCATATCCGCTCCAAACTCACCACTGTCCACCTTCTTCCCCAACCCCTGCTCACACTGCTGTAAAAAGTAATTGTATAGGGGTATGGCAGTTGCAGGTTTTGCTGCTTTTATGTAACTGGGACGATTACCTTTCTTGGTATTGGCATGCAGGGTAAACTGACTTACCACTAACATTTCACCATCAATGTCAAGTAATGAGATATTCATCACCCCTTGATTGTCATCGAAGATTCTCAAAGCAAGCATCTTCTTAATCAATTTCTGAGCATCCTGTTCCCCATCCTCAGTTTCAATACCCAATAAAACCAACATACCCTTACCAATCGCAGCTACAGTTTCGTTTCCGATGTGAACCTGGGCTTCAGAAACCCTCTGAATCACCACTTTCATAAACCTTCTTCCCTACTCGTTTCCCAAGCGTGAAAATCAAGAATATCCTCCTTGATCTTTTTAAAAATGGTTACCACTATTGCAAAATCATCTACAAATCCACCCAAAGGTATGAAGTCTGGTATAAGGTCTAGCGGAACCACGAAGTAGACCAAAGCTGCCACTATCATCAGCACAGTGCTCCAGGGCAAATTGTACTGCCCATTTCGATAGGCCTTGACCATGCGGATGAAGGTTTTAATAGTTCCTAAGATTCCCTTGAAATCCTGCTCCTCCAGCTCAAGTTTGCTGAGCTTCCTTCTTGATGTTTTAAGTAATCGGTCGACCCTTTCAGGCTGACTCAGTACTTTTTCAGCTTTTTCTTCCGCCTGATTAATACCTTTTATCATATTAGAATAACGACCTTACTTCCTCTTTTATTTGAGAGAGCGCCACCGCGGTAGGATCCACTTTTCTTTCCATTAGTGTATCAAATATCCTCTTTGCCAACACCAAACTGTTCTGGTCGGGATTTAGGTCCTTGGAAGACTTATTTACCAGAGCAATAACCTCTTCCTTCGCATTCTTCACCAAATTCCAGGCATTGTCACTTACATATATCTGCTGACTTAGATTATGATTGAACTCCTCGCGGATTTCATTGAGTAATGCCTGTTGGAATTGAGGGGCGGTAAATGAATTGTCCCTTACCCTAATAATCAAATTATTAGGCGTGATTCGTTCCAGGAATAAGCTTAACCTTTCATAAGCTTTAAGTCTCAAAGGTAGTGTTACTTCGGTATTCTTAGATTTGATCTCAATTCTACTCTTATCTAACTCTTTCTGCACAAATGATTTCACTACCAGATACATACCGTAAAGTACTGCCGCTGCTGGTATTAGTAGCTTAGCAAATTCCAGAAGTACCTCCATATTGAGTGTGAGTTTGAGTGTGAGTGTGAGTGTATTTTGGTGTAATTTTGTATTGAAGATAGTTATTATCGGCTAAATACTAAAAACCAAATAACAGACTGCATGGAAATTCCGGTAACCATAACGGACAAGGCCATTGAAGAAATCAACAAAATAAGAGACCTCAAAAAAATCCCGGATAAATATGGGTTGAGAATTGGCATAAAAGCAGCTGGTTGTGCGGGGGTCAGCTATCTGTTAGGTTTTGACACACCTTCGCAGGAGGATGGAAAATTTGATCGGGACGGCCTGCCTGTGTACATTTCTAAAAAGCATACACTGCACTTATTCGGTGTGACTTTGGATTATTACCAAGGAGAGGATGGTAGTGGGTTTGTATTTAACGCTCCTGAGTAAGAGTTACTCTGGCCTCTTTGCAGACACCTCCAATTGGCGGGTTATATTTGACTATACTCACCTCCACCCATTGCACCTGTTGAAACTCATCAAACACAGATTGTATGACTTCATATCCAATATGTTCAAGTAGCCTTGAACGTACTTGCATATGATCTTTGACGATATTATACAAAGATTCATAATTTACCGTTTGTGACAAGGTGTCCTGAACTGCGGCTTTTTTAAGGTCAGCTCTTACGGTTACGTCTACTGAATATTTATTACCAACTTTCTGCTCCTCATCGTAATAACCATGGTAAGCAAAGAATTCCAACCCTCGCAGTGAAACTAAACCCACCTTCTAGTGCTAGTCCAGATTGTCGAAAAATGAACCCTCTTCGGTAGTTGGTCCGGCTTTAGCAGCGGTCTTGTTATGCTCAGAGCTAGCATTGCTATTCACAGGCTTAGCAATGGGATTAGATTGCACATCTGACTTGTTGGAAGTAGCCTCAAAGCTGTAGTTGACCTTGGAAATTTTCTTGGCTCTTTTGACGATATCATCTATGGCGTATTTATCCTGATCCCCTTTGGCTTTGGCAACTTGGTCAAGAAATCCATCCGCTGTATTTTTTATTTCCCTGAGTAAATTATCTCGTTGCTGCCTTAATTGATGATAGCTCTCCTCAATTCTTTTCACCTCAATCTGTAAGCTGTCCAGGATTTCCCGGGCATTATCCTCAGCTTCCTCCATCACCGATCTAGCCCTGGACTCCGATTCGCTCAACAGCGCATCTGCTTTCATCTGAGTCTCCTTCATATGAAGCTCGGCCGTTTTATTAGCTTGTTCAATCATATTGGCACCAGTATCTTCGGCGGTTTTCAGTGTTTTAAACAAAGAGTTTTCGATTTCCCTCAATTTGGCTATTTCTTTTTCAGCTGACTCCAGCTTTATGGTCAGTTCTTTATTCTCATCCATTACCTTTTCCCAAGCTTGAGACAGGGAGGTCAAGAAAGCGTTGACTTCGTCTTTATCATATCCTCTGAATTCCTTTTCGAAGGATTTCTTTCGGATTTCCAATGGAGTGACTTTCATAAGGCTAGAATTTCAAATCCCAAACTGAGATGGTTCTGTCATCACTACAACTCACCAGCTGTTGGTTATATTTTGACCAATACAATTTATTGACAGAGGTACCGTGTCCCGCATGGCGGGATTTATCGATGACTTTCAACAATTTAAACTCCTGGGCATCCCATACTTTGATGGATTTGTCCATACTGCAAGTTACAAAATGATGTCCATTTGGGCTAAATTCTAAATGATTTATAGCGTACATATGGGCGGCAATGTCTTGATGGGGTTGGTAGCTATGCTTCAAGTCCCAAGCTTTAATATGAGCATCTCTTCCAGCACTTATCAGTAGTGGAAGTTGAGGGTGATAGCCAACAGTGAAAACGGAATTGGTATGACCAGCAAGTTCAAATTTAAGACTATGACTGCTTAAGTCGTACACTCTGATATTGTGGTCGCTGTAACCTACAGCAAACTCATTATAATCAGCATTTAAGCTGATGCAACGGGCGCTTTTATGTGTAGTCTCCAAGACTTCCAAAATCCTTAAACCATCTAGATCGACGATGTATACTTTGCCCGATCCGGTTCCTACCAACAGTTTATTCGATACGTACTTGATATCAAAGATGGCGGCATTCGATAGTGCTAAAGAACCAATCTCTTTGTTTTCCTTCAAATCAATTACATGGATGCCTTGGAAGTTATGTCCAATCACCAATTGATTTCTTTCTGGTATACTTTGCAGGGCATAGACGGAATTTTGCATTTTCGCCACTAATTGACCCTGGTCCGGCTCATTGAAATCCCATTTCACCACCATTCCATCACCTGCACCCGAGAAAAAATAGGGCATGCTTTCCAGAGGTTCGATGGTGTATATCGAGTCCTTATGCCCCACAAATGTGTGTAATTTACTTACCTGTATTGCTGACATAGCCCCGTGTTTTTTACTAATTTATAATAATTAGCCTACTTTAGGGAGAATTGTTCTTTTATCATGCCACAGTGCAAAATAGAATCCCACACTGGAGATACCAGTTGGGCTGTATGGCGGGTGGACGAAAACCTGGAAGAGCTTTGGAAGCTATTGAACCCCAGTGCTGAAGCCCAGTTCGAATACCATTTAATTCATCATCCACAAAAAAAACTGGAATGGCTGGCATCCAGACTGGTGATTAAAAATCTGGTAGAACATACTGGTGCCCTCTATCAAGGAATCTATAAAGATGCTTTTGGGAAACCACATCTTTACCAACTGCCTTTTCATATTTCCATAGCGCATTGTTTTCCATATGCAGTGGGAGCGCTAAATAAGACTCATCCGGTTGGGATAGATGTTGAACGCCCCAGAAAAAAGCTGTTGAGAATAAAGAACCGATTTCTCAACAGTACCGAGGCTGCCTATGCGGGTGACAGCTTAGAGCTTCTTTGTAAGTATTGGGCTGCAAAAGAGGTACTCTATAAGATTTACGGCAGAAAAAAACTGATTTTCAGGGATCACATCCAAGTTCAACTACAACCAAATGGATCTGATATTTCCAAAGGCTATATAAATTTCGAACAGATCAAAAAATCCTATAACATCAGATTTCATCGATTTGAGCAACACTATCTTGCCATCGGTGCCTGAACATAGCTGCAATACATTATGAACCGCAACCATGGGATATTGTTATTCTTCGTTTTGTTGAAATTTGCCCTTCAATATTTTGCTCTTAATGATGTTTACGAACTACATAGAGATGAATTTTTGCATTTGGACCTGGGGAAGCATCTTGCTGTCGGCTATTTAACCGTACCTCCCGTAACCGGATTCCTTTCTTATCTAATCATATTACTTGGTAATTCCGTTTTCTGGGTAAAGTTCTTTCCAGCCTTATTTGGAGCATTAACTACAGTGGTTGTATGGAAAGTTACCGAGGTATTGGGGGGTGGCTTGTATGCTAGAATAGTGGCAGCCATCGCCGTCACATTTTCAGTACTGCTCAGAATCAACACTTTGTATCAACCTAACTCGCTGGAGTACCTGTGCTGGACTCTGCTGTTTTATACTGTGATCAGGTATACCCTTGATCAGCATAATAAGTGGTTGTGGAGAGCCGCGATAGTCTTTGCTTTAGGTTTTCTTAATAAATATAATATTGTCTTTTTAGTACTTGGACTTGTACCGGCAATACTACTTACCCCACTTAGGTCTATATTTGGTCGGAAGAGCTTTTACCAAGTAGCTTTAACAGCATTAGTACTTATCTCACCAAATCTGTTTTGGCAAGCTCAAAATGGCTTCCCTGTATTACACCATTTACAAGAACTTGCCGAAAAACAGCTGGTGAATTTCAGCCGGTTGGATTTTCTTTTGTCTCAATTACTCTTCTTTGCAGGTGCCCTATGGCTTTTGTTCCTGGCATTTGTTTCCTTTCTTAGGTATACACCCCATGGGAAATTCATTTATGTCTTTTGGTGCTATATCTCTACCATGGTCCTTTACCTGATTTTTCAGGCAAAAGGATATTATACCATTGGCCTCTATCCGGTTTTGTTGGCTTTTGGCGCTGTCTATCTTGAGCATTTACTGAGGAATGGATGGTGGCGTTACCTGAGGCTTTTAATGGCAGTTGTACCAATAATCGTTATGATTACCATGTCCCAGTTGATATTACCTATTCTGCCACCAACTGCCATTGTTGAAAAAAGAGACGAATTCTTACAGTATGGCCTATTGAGATGGGAGGATGGGAAAGACCACCAACTCCCGCAGGATTTTGCGGATATGCTGGGTTGGAAAGAGCTTGCATCCATTGTGGACAGCGCTTTTACTTTCATTCCTGACCACAAATACACCTTGATACAATGTGACAATTACGGTCAAGCAGGAGCCATTAATTACTATGGCGAACAGCTTGGGGTAGAAGCATTAACCTTGCATGCGGACTATATTAATTGGTACCGGCTAGATGAAATTGAAATAGATCAAGTTGTGCTGGTAAAGTCTGCTTCTGATGATAATCTAAAAAGAGAGCAGGCGCTCTTTAGAGAAGTGCGTTATATAGGTGAAATTAGCAATCAATTTGCTCGTGAGAGGGGCACAAAGGTTTACCTTTTATCAGGAGCTACCAAAAACATAAATAAGATTCTAGCAGCGGAAATTGAGGCAAGGAAACTCTTCTAATACCATACCTGAGACATGAAATATCTTACCTGCATTATAGTATTGGCAGTCAGTTTGGGCACTATTGGTTGTGATAATGCGGAGCCTTCAGCGCCTTCACAACCTCCAAATATCATATTGATTATGTCAGATGATATGGGCTATTCAGATATCGGATGTTATGGTGGTGAAATCAACACCCCCAACCTGGATTACCTGGCCCAGCATGGGTTGAGATTTACCCAATTCTACAATACCGCCCGATGTTGTCCTACACGGGCTTCACTTTTGACAGGGTTGTATCCCCAACAGGCTGGTATTGGGCATATGATGGGAGATCGAGGAACTCCTTCATACCAAGGTGATTTAAGCAAGCAAGCGGTCACCATTGCTGAAGTTTTAAAGCAAAATGGATATTCGACCTATATGTCAGGCAAATGGCATGTCACACCATATTTAACGGAAAACCCTGATAAAAGCAATTGGCCACGTCAACGTGGATTTGACAAATTCTTTGGAATGATTTCAGGAGCCGGTAGCTTTTATGATCCCCGGTCCTTAGCCCTGGATAATGATTATGTCGCTCCTGAGCCCGGTTTTTATGCAACTAGCAATTTTACCAAGTACGCTATTCAATGTATAAAAGAACACCAGCAGGATAATCCTTTCTTCATATACCTTTCTTATACAGCAGCACACTGGCCCATGCACGCCCCAGAAAATGAGGTTGCTAAGTATAAGGGTAAATATGATATGGGTTGGGATCAAATACGTCAGCAACGTTATTTGCGGATGAAAACTATGGGGCTGGTAAACCAGAGTTGGAAACTTACGCCACGAGATTCAGCCATTGCACCCTGGAGTGAGGATATACCTGATAAGGACTGGGAGTTGGCCAATATGGAAGTATATGCTGCTATGATAGACATAATGGATCAGGGTATTGGACAAGTTATAGATGTTTTGAGAGAGAAGGGAGAATTTGAAAATACGCTAATCCTTTTCCTTCAGGATAATGGCGCTTGTGCGGAAGAATTGGATTGGGTTGACCCGGAACGGGAAAAGGGATCCCCTATAGGCGCAAATGTTCCTCAAACCAAAATGATTCCGGATTTCACCAGAGACGGAAAACCGGTTAAACTAATGAAAGAAGCTTGGCCTGGTCCTGCAGATGGATATACTGCCTATGGGCTTAATTGGGCCAATGCCAGTAATACGCCCTTCAGAGAATACAAACATTGGGTACATGAGGGTGGAATTGCCACCCCACTTATTGTACATTGGCCAGAATACATAGGCGAGGGCGGTGATTTAAAGCACACACCATCTCATCTGATCGATATTATGGCTACCTGCATTGATGTGGCAAATGCTGAATACCCAATCAGCTTCAATAATGAGAAAATTATTGAATACCAGGGTGTTAGTCTTAAGCCCCTCTTTAGAAATCAGTCAATACCGGAGCGACCCATTTACTGGGAGCACGAAGGCAACCGCGCAGTTAGGCTAGGTAAGTGGAAATTGGTTTCCAAGGCAGACAGGTCCAACAGTTTTATTTGGGATAAGCTTGAGAAGCTACCTACAGATAAGTGGGAGCTATTCGATATGGAAAAGGACAGAACTGAAACTAAGGATCTCTCACAGGACTTTCCTGAAAAGGTAGTGGAGCTAGAGGAGCTTTGGATGGATTGGGCCAAAAAAGCAGGCGCTATCCCGAGGCCGAACTAGAGTTTGAGTGTGAGTGCGGAGCGGGAGTTTGCCAATTTTTAATAATTAATTGTTAATTGCAACAAGATGAAGCTTCTTCTAATTGTATCGGGCCTAATTATCTTGCCTATGGCCAACCAGGTGAAGGCACAGTCCTATCAAGGATTGGATGCGGTCAGATTGGTTAATGCTTTAAATGGTGATACCATATCATTGGATTACCAATCCAGCGGACCCCTGGTAGTGGTCATTTTTACCAGTAACTACTGCCCATATTCCCGGAAGTACGAAGATCGGATAAAGGAATTGTACCAGGAGTTTGGTCAAAGAAATGTTCAATTCCTCTTAGTAAATCCTAACAATAGTCCCGACGATAGTCTGGAAGAAATGAAAAAGAAAGCCACTGAGTTAAGTTACCAATTCCCATACCTTAAAGATGACCAACAGATATTAACCGGCATTATGAATGCCAGTCGTACACCGGAAGCTTTTCTGCTAAAGCCAGATGCTAGTGGGTTTGTGTTGGTTTACCGGGGAGCTATAGACGACAATCCTCAGGCAGCCGATGATGTAGAAAATGCCTTTCTGAAACTGGCCATTGAGCACGCCATAGAAGGTAAACCAGTGGAAAAAACAGAAATTCGGGTAACCGGTTGTGTAATTAAGAAGTAGCGCTACTTCCTGTCCCACTCATCCGAAATGGAATTTAGCAACAGTTTTACCTCTTCAACCTTTTGAGGGTCGCCCAGTTTTTCGAAAGAAATGATCAGACTTCGCATCACCCGCTTTACTGTTTCCAGGTTCTCACAAGGTTCGTAGTAGCTGTCTTTGGGAGTAAGGTTCAGATGCCCTAGATAATTGTCGATGTCAGATTTACTGAATATCAATCCTCGGTTAAAAACATTAATATAAAATTGGGTTTCCTCTGACTTGTAGACCAATATATACAGGTTTGGTAGGTTTACTCCCATTACAGGGAGGTTGAGCTTTTGTGCCACCAACATGTAGATGATGCAGAGTGAAGTTGGATTTCCTTTTTTTGTCTCCAAAACCACGTTGACCATATTATTTCCCGGACTGTGGAAATTTTTGGTATTGGCACCAAATTTTAGCTTACTAAAAAAGACGCTGTTTAGTAACCGTATTTGATCAAATGGGTGTGCCTCCGGCTTGAACTCCAACCATACCTCGTAATAAACCTGCTCAAGTTCTGACTTCAGTTTTTCTAACTCCAGATCAGGATATTGATAGGTAGCCACCAGCCACATTCCTTCCAGTAAGTCCATCTCTCCTTCTTTCCATTGCGACAGCCGCTCTCGTAGGGTATCAAACTGCAAAGTGTGAATCAGGTCCTCAAGTCTGCGTTGTACCACCGGATTAAATTGCTGCTCCCATTGCTGTTCCAAATACGGGATGATGGTTCCTCCCAGAGAGATGATCTTGTTTTCTACATGTGTCAATACTTCTGGGTCCTCTTCGTCCAGAAGTGATACTAAAGCCTTCAGTTCCTTATCTTCCATCAACAAATACTATGTCTGAATAACGCCAACATTGAATTTTTCTTTTAAGGGGGCATGGTTCGCAGCCTCAATACCCATTGATATCACTTTCCTGGTGTCCCGTGGATCAATCACTCCGTCAACCCACATCCTGGCAGCGGCATAGTAAGGGCTTAGCTGTTGATTGTACTTTTGGGTTATTTCATCTAAATATTGCCGCTCCTGTTCCTCCGTAAGTGGATTACCTTGTGATTTTGCTGCACTAATCTTGATCTGTAACAGTGTCTTGGCAGCTGAGGCCCCGCTCATCACCGCCATCTCGGCGCTGGGCCAAGAGTATATTAATCTGGGATCATAAGCCTTGCCGCACATGGCATAATTACCGGCACCGTAAGAGTTGCCCATAATTATGGTAAACTTCGGCACCACAGAGTTTGCCATGGCGTTCACCATTTTGGCACCATCCTTTATGATACCTCCGTGCTCAGCCCTGCTTCCCACCATGAACCCGCTTACATCCTGCAAGAATACCAGCGGGATTTTTCGCTGGTTGCAATTCATGATAAATCGAGCCGCTTTATCGGCACTATCCGAGTAGATAACACCTCCCATTCTCAATTCACCTTTTTTATTTT
>JANQPK010000413.1 GCA_028289505.1 Cyclobacteriaceae bacterium | reverse complement strand
CTTCCGGGTTTAATGAATGTGCTATTACCAGGGGATTTGGCTCTAATTATCGGTCGGGGAGGAATTTATTGGATGCCAGGATATTCAATTTCTTGAATCGCTCTGAGTTGCAGCTTGGAGAGAAGAACCAGGTTGAGTTCGGGTTCGGCTACGACCGGGAGTTGATTGAGGACAAGCTCAATGAATACGAATTTACGGATTCAGCGGATTTCGTGCTTATTAATACACCTCCAATCAATTCCAGCGTAGACCTGGACACCTATCGATTGACTGGTTACTTGCAACACAATTTATGGCTGTCCCCCAAGCAACGGTTTACCTATGGTGTACGGGTAAACTACTGGAGTTTTAATGAGGAGTTCTTAGTAAGCCCCAGGTTTCAATATGCCCACCAGACTTCGTGGGTAAGGCCAGTTACTTTTACCGCAGCCCTGGGCTGGTATCAACAGCCTCCGTTTTATCGAGAACTCAGAAATTTTTCAGGAGAAATCAACCCAGACATCAAGGCACAGTCATCATTGCATGCCATAGTAGGTGCTGATTATAATTTCCAGTTGTGGGATAGGCGTTTCAAATTTGTTTCCGAGGTGTATTACAAGCACTTGGAAAATGTAATCCCATACGACGTGGACAATGTCAGATTACGGTATTACGGTGAGAATTTGGCTGAAGCTTACGCAGCAGGGCTTGATCTTAGGGTAAGTGGGGAGTTCATAAAAGGAACAGAGTCCTGGTTTAGTCTGGGCATATTAAAGACCGAAGAAGATCTGTCAATCGATGAAGCCGGGTACATCAGAAGACCATCCGACCAAAGGGTGACCCTGGGAATATATTTTGAAGATCACATGCCCAACGATCCTTCAGTCAGGGTCTATTTGAATTTGCTTTACGGCAGTGGGTTGCCATTTGGTCCACCTAATAACCTGGAATTTCGCAATCAATTTGCCGGTGACGACTACAACAGATTGGATATAGGATTCTCAAAACTATTGAATATTGCCCCTGATAATAAGGGGAAAGGGTTAAAGACCATATGGCTGAATGCAGAGGTACTTAATTTGCTGGGAGCCAACAATACCATCACCTACACCTGGGTAAAGGATGTACAAAATCGACAATTTGCCATTCCAAACAACCTGTCACAGCGTTTTTTCAACATTAAAATATGGGTAGAATTTTGAAATTCCCACAAAAATATTTTTTCTTGCTAGCTTTGAACTATGAAAAACCGTAAAAGAAAGGAGAAATGAAAAGGATTTGGAAATTACCCGTATTGAGCTTTTTAGCAGGTTTCATGCTATTATCAGTGGTCAATACACAGGCGCAGGATGAAGAGCCATTAACCGATGAGGAGTTAACCAAGTACGCTCTGGTTATGGATTATGCAGAGCAGGAAAAACAGCGATTGAAAACGGATTATAATGAAATGATTCAAGCGGAAGAGCTAATGGATGGTGGTCGCCGTTTTAAGGAATTGAATGCTGCCGGTGGTGATGAAGAAAAATTGGCAGAGATTGAGGCGACTCCCGAAGAAATTGAGGTTTTCAATAAGATCGTAGCCGCAAATGACGAAAATATCGCAGCCTTCAAAGAAGCCTATACCACCAAGATAAAGGATTCGGAGCAGTTGGGTGCCGGACTATATAATCGTATTACCAAGGCCTTGAAAAGCGATGAGGAGTTAAAAACCAGATATACGGCTATTTTCGAAACAGTTCAAAGCGAAAGAGCGGCTGCAGAAGAGGAAATGGAGGGAGCGGAAGCAGAAGCTGATACCGAGGCCTCTAACGAATCGCAGTAACTGATCTACGATATACTATGTACTATCTTCTATCTGCCATTTGCTGCTTTTGGACAGAGATAGCAACTAGCAGTTAGAAGATAGTATATGGTAGATTTATAGTTTCTTGAGGCGGTCTTCTTTGGTAATACCTGATACCACCTCAATATTGATCCCATCGGAAATTCCAGTTTCGATCTCGCGTTTTTCGAACTGCTGCTGGCCCGTCATTACTTCTACAAATACTTTATCTTCCCCTTCAAATATGAGATTGCTCTCTTTTATGGCCAGTACATCGTCTTTCTGCTCCAGTACAATATCTGCATTAGCACTATAACCTGCCCTTAGAAACACTTCCTGTCTGACTTGTATGGCAGCACGTACTTCAAACTGAATGGCACCTTCTTCTTCAATACCCTTAGGGCTGATATACTCTAAGATGGCATCGAAACTTTCGCCTTCCAGGGCCCCAATGATTAGTTTAAGTGGCATTCCCTCCTTGATCTTTCCTACTTCTGATTCATCCACATTGCCCTCGAATATCATTTCTTGCATGTTGGCAATAGAAACAATGGTAGTCCCTTCATTGAAGGTATTGCTCTCAATCACAAAACTACCTTCTCGAACCGGTACGTCCAGAATCATACCATCTACGGTGGACCTTACTTCATTGGTGGTTTGACCAGCTTTCTTGGAAGCGCCCTCCCGTACCAATTGAAGATTACTTTCCGCCGCCGCCAGAGCCTCCTCCCTCAATTCGAAGTCCAGATTGAATTCATTGTACTCAACTTCTGAAATGATCTGGTCCTTATACAACTGTTCTTGTCGCTCTTTTTCTTGTTTGGAATTTTCATAGTTGATTCTGGCACTTCGCAATTGGGTTTGAGCGTTGTTCAGTGCTACTGCGTTGGGGATGATGCGTATCTTGGACAGTAGTTGACCTTTTTTGGCTACTTGTCCAGCTTCAACGTAAATGCGATCTACCACGCCGGAAACCTGAGATTTGATCTCAATTTCTTTTCTGGGTATAATAGAACCGGTGGCAACTGTTTTGCGAATAATGGTACTGGTAAACACACTATCGGTCTCAAACACCACATCAGGTTCTTTTGATTTTGAATAGAGGAAGTAGCTCATGTAGAAGAAGCTTCCTACTAAGATCACCAGCAATGAGATACGAAATACTTTTTTCATTTGTCGATGTCAATTATTCTTGTCTGATAGCTGCTATGGGGCTAACCGCAGCAGCTTTACGAGCCGGCATGATACCTGCAATCACTCCACCAATCACCAGCAATACCAGCGATCCAATAGCCACCTCAGGGCTGACATTAGGATTTACAATGATAAAATCTTCCGGTAATAACTTAGACAACAGGTCCAAAATTAAAAGGCCAAATATCAAAGCTAAATAACCACCCACCATAGTTAAGAAAACGGATTCCTGCACAATAAGTGAGATAATTGAAAATGGAGTAGCCCCCAGAGATTTCCTGATACCGATTTCTTTGGTGCGCTCTTTGACTATGATCAGCATAATATTACTGACCCCGATAATACCGGCGAATAATGTGCTCAGGCCCACAAACCAAGTGAACAAGTTCAGCCCTTTGAATAAACCATTTATTTCTTCGAACTCCTTTTGTAAGTTAAAATACCCGATGGCGTCTTCATCCAATGGATGTACACTGTTATTGTTTTTAAGTAGACTGATCATTTTAGCCTGTACCTGCTCTACATTGTGCTGGTCATAAGCAGAGAAAGCATACCAGCCCACACGGTCACCATAATGAAATGCCCGTTGAAAGGTGGTGAAAGGAACGTGAATGGTGTTTTGATCACCTTCATCTCCGTCATCCCTGATGGGTTTTATCAGACCCACCACCTGGAAGTTTACCTTGTTGATGGTGATATATTCTCCTATAGGATCTTCATCCTCTTCAAAAAGGATGTTCAGAACATTCTGACCAATCACTGCTACCTTGCGGTGATCGTCAATGTCTTTTTGGTTAATAAAACGACCTTTTTCAATAGTTTGAATATTGATCTTATTAAACTCTGGATAATCACCGTTTACGGTAAATGCTCCGGTATTATAACCCCTGGTTACATTATTACCCCCTCGCCAACCTCCCAGTTGGTTTCTGGGTGCCAGGTAACGAATTTCACGTACCCGGCTTTGGAGCAGTTGGGTATCTGAATTGTCAAAACTAATATTTCTACCTGGTTGAAACCCCTGATGGGATATGGTGGTGCGTTGGCCCCAAACAAATCCAGAGTTGGTAGCCCACTGGCCAAAATCCCTGGTAACTCCTTTTTGAAACCCGTTTCCCAACCCCACCAAACTGATGATCATAAAGATTCCCCAGGCGATGCCGATAATGGTAAGAAAGGTGCGCAATTTATTCTTGCGAATAGTACCAAAGATTTCCTGCCATTTATCGTAGTCAAACATCCTATTCGTCTTTTAAGGCCTCCACTGGTTTAATGCGCGCAGCTTTTCTGGCGGGAAAATAACCAGCCAAGGTACCCGCTAGCACCAGGATAAGTGTTGCGATCACCGCATTTCTGAAATTAACTCCTGGCTCGATGAAAAAATCCATGGGAAACCCGAAGGATTCCATAAGACTGGCTAGAAGACCACTTTCAATGAAGGTCATGCCACCGATCATACCCACGTAGCCGCTTACTAGGGTAATTAACAAAGCTTCCATCAGGAAAAGGCCAATCACCGATAGAGGAGTGGCCCCTATGGCTTTTCTAACTCCGATCTCCCGGGTACGTTCTTTTACCACGATCAACATGATATTGCTGACTCCAACCACGCCTGCTAGTAAGGTAAAGATCCCCACCGCCGCCAAAACGAATCGAATTCCGTCAAAAATATTCATCCACCGAATGTATTCTTCCCATAAGTTGAAGATCCAGACTGCCCGTTTATCCTCGGTGGAGAAGGTATGCCGTGAAGCCAGCATTTTATGGACTTCATCCTGAATCGCCAAACTTTCTTCCAGAGTGGCATCTCCCACCGTTAACATTAGTCTATGGACCCGGTTACTACCTCCGTAGGCAAGTTGGGCAGTTGAGATGGGTACATAAATACCTTTGGTCTCGTCGTCGTCACCATCATCGTCGTAAATTCCCACTACCTTGTACTTGATACCGTTTATGTCAATGTATTTGCCCACCGGGTCACCATCATTGAATAAAATGGTCACTACTTTCTTCCCAATGACAGCAATTTTACGCTTTTCATTAATATCCTTTTGGTTTACATAGCGTCCGGATATCATAATGGACTTCTCCAGATGAAGGTGGTCTGGATGTACCCCCCTGATGTTAAAGGAACTGTATTTGTCCTGATACCGTACCACAAACTCTCCACTTACATAATACCGACCGGTGAGATATTCAACGCCTTGTACCTTTTGCCTGATCAAATCGAAATCATCATTGGTGAAGTTGATCTTCTTACCAGGTTGAATACCCTTGTGTGCTACGGTGGTGGTGCCACCATTAATGAAAATACTATTGGCCGCATCATCATCAAACTGATGGTGTATGCCGTTCTGGAACCCTCTACCAAAACCCATCAGAATAATCAGGATAAAGATTCCCCAGGCTACGTTAAATGAGGTGATAAAACTGCGGAGTTTGTTTTTCTCAATGGTGTGAAAGATTTCCTGCCATTTATCGAGATCAAACATATTGTTAGGTTCTTAGGTTAGGAGGCTAGTTGAAAATCTCGATCAAGTATTACACCGTCCTTCAACATGATGATGCGGTCGGTCTTTTCTGCAATGTCGTGCTCATGAGTTACGATAACGATGGTCTTACCCATATCGTTTACCTCTTTAAAGATTTTCATCACATCGTGCGAAGTATTGGAATCCAGTGCTCCAGTAGGTTCATCCGCAAGGATGACTTTGGGGTCGGAAATCAGGGATCTGGCAATAGCGATCCGCTGTTTTTGTCCACCGGACATCTCACTGGGAAGGTGCTCAGCCCAGTCTTTTAGTCCCACCCGATCCAGGTACTCCAGCGCAATCCGATTTCGCTCTTTTCTACGTACTTTCTGATAGTACAGCGGCAAGGCCACATTCTCCATGGCGTTTTTGAAGTTCAACAGGTTAAACGACTGGAAAACAAAACCCAGGAATTTATTTCGATAATAGGCCGCTTTTTTTTCTGATAAGTTCTTGATGGAGGTACCCGCCAGTTGATATTCCCCTGAATCGTAATTGTCCAGAATTCCCAATATGTTAAGCAGGGTAGATTTTCCAGATCCTGAAGATCCCATAATCGATACCAATTCGCCTTCTCCGATGTCCATGTCAATTCCTTTCAGCACATGCAGTGACTGGTTACCTACCGGGTAACTCTTATGTATTTGATTTAGTTTGATCATTGATGATTACTCAAAGCTTCTTTATGTGGTCTTCAGAGGTCAAACCCGCTAGTATTTCTATATGCACCCCATCAGATAAACCTGTTTCAATTTGGACTTTTTCGAATTGCTGCTCAGCCCGCGCCACCTCCACAAAACTGGAGTCGTTTTGTACAATCACATTACTTTCCTTGACTGCCAACACCTGTTCTTTCTTTTCCAGAACAATATCAGCATTAGCACTGTAGCCTGCTCGAATAAAATGATCATTATTTAGTGCCACCCTAGCCCTTACCTCAAATTTGATAGCACCCTCTTCTTCGATGCCCTTGGGAGATACATACTCCAAAGTAGCATCAAAGGTTTGCTCTTCGATGGCACCAATGGTCAAAACCAGATCCATTCCCTCTTTGACCTTCCCGATATCCGACTCATCTACCATTCCTTCAAAGATCATGGCGTTCATATCCGCAACGGAAGCAATGGTGGTGCCCTCGTTAAAAGTATTGGATTCG
>JANQPK010000205.1 GCA_028289505.1 Cyclobacteriaceae bacterium | reverse complement strand
CCGGTCCATTTGACTGAAATCATATAAACTGGCCAAGCCCAATCCTTCAGCTATTGGAGGGATAGAGGTATTGTCATATCCCTGTGGCATACCAATTTGGGCATCAAAGGTACGGTCAGCATTATCCTCGATCTGATCACCTTCCTGCTGAGCACCTACATAACGTACTGCTATGGAAACTAATCGGGGATCGTTGTTGTCCTTCATCCAATTGATAAATTCCTCATCCAGATAGTAGAAGGGTGCCTGACCACCGTTTACGTTGGTCCCTACACCGTTCCTGAAATCTGGATTGTGACGAACCACTGCATTGTCCAGGTTGGATTCCATTATGCCTCCTGCAGCGGCTATCCCTACGTATTGTTGGGCAGTAGCTGGATCCACTTTAGACAGGCGCATGCCGGCTCTCAACAACAAGGAGTATCCCAGTTTTCTCCATTGATTGATATTCCCATTGTACAATGCATCTTGCGGAACCGCGTCAGCGCTTTCATTCAAGGCTGCGGTGGCTTCTGAAAGCTCACTCAGGATATCCATATAGATGGCTTGTTGGGGATCATAAACTGGGAATACTGTTCCATCGATAAAACCTCGACCTGCTTCAAAGTAGGGAACGTCACCGTAGGTATCAGTAAGCACCATAAAAGCATAAGCCTTAAAGATGCGTAGCATGTTATAAATGTTGGGCTTATCAGCCTGTTCCATGCTGGCAGCATCAGTGGCATCAACCAGGTTATCAATCACATTACGATAAAATCTAACCCAATTGTCATCGGTAGCGGTCCGGTTGTCCTGGTTCAGGTTTCCACCAGTTCCTACCCCGATAAAGGGGGTGATCATTTGTCGTACTATGGTAACTTCATAAGTGAGCTGTCCGTATCCGGGAGCTACGTTTATCAGTGCGCGGTTCAATTGAAACACCGGATCTAGTGAAGTCAACCTCACTGGGTTGGTGTTCATTTCATCGAACCCATTGTCACAGGCCATGACCAGTGACATTGAAAGTATGGTTACAAGCGTGTATTTATATATTCTTTTCATGATTATTCTTTTTCGGGTAAAACACCTCATTCGATTAGAATCTAACATTTAGGTTAAACCCTATGCTTCGGGTAATTGGAAGACCAGTGGCTTCCAGCCCGGCATTTAGATCCGAAATTGTACCGTTCTGATCCGGATGGACATGAGGTACCCACTTTTTAAGCACTGCTACATTATTGGCAACAATGTTTAAGCGAACCCCGCTGACATACTTATTTTCCGGGATCAGGTCGGTCAAGTCGTAACCAAGTGACATCTGACGCAGTTGCCAGGATCCAGCATTGAATACTGACTGCTCAGACATTCTAAAACTTCTAATGGTTTCATAGAATGGCTGTATCAGCGCCTGGGTGGTATTTTCTGATCCATCAGGGTTAACACCATCACCTACTACAAAACCAACATCTCTACCCACCAAGGTGGCTGGGTCCAAACCATGTCGGTAAGCATTGGTATGAGTACCCGAAATAAGCTTGTGACCTAACTTGAAGTCAATCAGGAAGTAGAAACTCAATTTTCCGTAGGTCAAGGTATTACCAAAACCACCCCACCAGGTTGGTAATGCGCTACCATAGTTAAGCTGCTCCCTGGATCGCATAGGCCGGCCGCTAGTGGCATCAAATACTTGTCTTCCCTGAGTGATACCAAGTTCGCCTCCGGTTGATTCTTGTGGGTGGTCGTCGCGTAAATATCCCCATCCGTATAACTGCGCCATGGGCTTGCCCACTACTTGCCTCAACTCACCGTGAAATTCTGCTCCACCTACAGTGATAGAAGACCCATCAACATCATCTCCCAAACTCAATACTTCAGACACATTGTGGGTGGCATTTGCAGAAATATTC
The DNA here is from genome assembly GCA_028289505.1 of Cyclobacteriaceae bacterium. Taxonomy (GTDB): domain Bacteria; phylum Bacteroidota; class Bacteroidia; order Cytophagales; family Cyclobacteriaceae; genus SZUA-3. Next base: position 5,484 of record JANQPK010000205.1, on the reverse strand, counting down.
CATTCAAACTTGTCAGTTCTAATAGGAGAATAACTGGCAAACAATTCTATTCCTTGGTTCTTGCTTTTACCCACATTGATCAACTGGGAAGTAAATCCTGAGGCATCGGAGACTTGAGCTGAAAGAATCTGGTTATCCGATACTTTATCGTAATAACTCATTTCGAATCTCAGGTTGTCGAAAAAGTTCAGTTCAATTCCCACTTCATACTCAGTAACCTCCATAGGTTCCAAATTGGCATTGGGCACCACATTACCACTGATTTGGCCAACAGGTTGCGGTGTTCCATCAGGACCCGGGAATTGTTGAGCACTTATCTGGTAAAACAGGTTATTGGAATATGGCGGAACATCCGTATCACTACCCACCTGCGCATACGCCAATCTGAGTTTACCAAAGTTCATCCAGTTGGGGAGATTGGCAAAGGATTGTGAGAATACCCAGCTACCGGTAATTGAAGGATAAAGAATGCTTCTGTTTTCCGGAGATAGGGTAGAGAACCAGTCGTTTCTCACGGTGGCATTCAGGAATAGTTGGTCCCTCCAACCAACCTCGGCGGCTCCGTACAGTGAATTCACTTGCCTTTCACTAATTTCATAGAAAGGAGTTACTTTACTAGCGTTCTGAATGGTGTAAAGGTCTCTGGTAAAAAAGAGTTCTCCTAGCTCGATATTGGCGTCAAGCTTTCTATACATGAGGTTACCACCACCGGTCAAGGTCACCGCAAAATCACCAAATTCACGATTGGCACCAATTAGGAAGTCCGTATTGATTTCTCTGAATCGACGGATATCACGAATGTACTGACCGTTTACGAATCCAGGAGGGGGAGCAGATTCCCTTTGCGAACCTGAAGGACGGTTGTATTCCTGGTCTCTGGTCCAGTAGTCCTGACCAATTCGACCTTGAATATATAGCCAGTCTGTAAGATCATAACGTGCGGTTACGTTTCCGTATATCCTATCTCGTATATTATTCTCAAATCGCTTTAAAGCAAAATAAGGATTGGTACGATTGGTGAATCGGGAATACTTGATTTCATTACCCAGTTCGTCACAGCAGTTATCCCTAAGTACATCCATAGGCATGGAGGAAGCTAGGGTGTAAATAACTACCGGGCTATAATCCTGTTCGGCCATATTCGGCGGATTCCTTCTGTCCTCGTGTGCATAGTTAAGGTTTCCAGAAATCCTAAGCTTATTGACCTGTTGGGTAAAGCCAAGGTTGACTGTATTTCGATCAAATTTGGATCCCGGAAGAATGGTATTGTTATGCATATTGGCTAGAGACAGGCTAAAACCGCCATTTTCACCTCCTGAGGAAACGGTCACGGTATTGGACAAGGTGTAACCATTCTCGTAGTAGTCTCTAATCTTATTGGGCTGTGGTTCATAAGGCACTACCAAACCGTCAAATAGGATTTGGGTACCACCCATGGGTTCTCCAAAACTCCAAACACCAGAGGTAGGTCCAGGCGCATTAGGGCGTACTCCACCTTCTCCTTGTCCATACTCATATTGGTATTCAGTGTAGTCTAGTGGAGTATCATTGGTATAGTTGATATTCCACTCGACTTTGATGCCTTCCCCCTCAGCACGGTTACGGGTGGTGATCATGATAACCCCGTCTTTGGCACGTGAACCATAAAGGGCAGATGCAGCGGCACCTTTCAATATGTTCATGGATACAATGTCGTCGGGATTGATACTGCTGAGACCGTCCCCGCTGTCAGACCTTCGGTTAGCTCCCACCTCGTTCACATCACCTCGAATTCCAAAGTTGGTATTGTCAATGGGCACACCATTTACTACTATCAATGGTGAATTATTGCCACCAAAAGAGGAGACACCTCTTATCCTGATCTTGCTACTTCCTTGCGGTCCGGAACCCAACTTTTGGATGTTTACACCAGCCACTTTACCCTGCAGGGCGTCCATAAAAACCGGGCTTCGGTTCACTGTGAATTCCTCAGGTGCAACTTTTGCGGTCGCGTATCCCAGTGTTTTTTGCACCTTTTCAATACCAAGTGCCGTCACCACTACTTCCTGAAGTTGGGCTACGTCCAATTCCAGCTTGATATCGATTCTGGACTTATTACCCACTACTACTTCTTGTGTCAGGTAACCCACAAAAGAATAGATAACCACCGCGTCGTCAGGCACGGTTAGGCTATAATTTCCATTGATGTCGGTGGTGGTTCCGATACTAGTGCCTTTTACCAAAACACTGGCTCCAGGAAGCCCTTCATCATTCTCATCAGTAACTTGTCCTGATAGTTCAACATCCAGCGGTGATTCAATTACCCGCTCGGCTTCGCTTTTCTTGATCACTTTCACATCAATCTGATTGTTGACTCGTTGAAAGCCCACATCAGCTTGGCGTGAAATTTCTAATAATACACTTTTAACAGACATTTTCGGACTGGTGACCGAAATGTCGGACTTCAGCTTTAACACTCTTTCGTCATAAGCAAACTGATAGTCAGTCCTGCTTTCAATAACGTCAAGAGCATTTACCAGATCTGAATTTCTCAAATCAATTGAGATAAACACATCATCCAAAGCCTGAGCCTGGGTGATTGAGTTGGCGGAAGCGGTACTTGCCGTAAAAAACAGCAAGAGCACCACTAGATACCTAACATGGTAGTGCTTCTTCATAGGTTTAAAATTTACAGTTATAGGTCAATAAAAGGTTCAATAGTTTATATAATTAAGGGATTATCCCCGGTCGTTGTATATTTTAATCTGCCTGCCGTTAATGCTAAACTGAAAGCTTTCACTATACCCAATTCTGGTCAATACGATCTCCAAGCTCATATTGTCAAATTTCCCGGTGTAGTTCCAATCACTGTAGGTATACCCCGTAGTATCGATTTCCACATCATAGGATCGTTCCAGAGTCTTGATCACTTTATTAAAGGGGCAGGCCTTGAAGCTGATGATGCCATCTTTCCAAGTGCTTACCTGATCACTACTTAATTGTGTCATTTTCAAGACCCTGCTTTTCTTTTGGAATTGTACTTGCTCGAATGGTTCCAGCAGCACTTCGTTAGATGCATTGCGATCGGTTACCTTCACTTTCCCTGAAAGTAGAGATACATGTATGGCACTTTCTTCGGGATAGTTGCGGATATTGAAGGAAGTACCCAGTGCCACAGTGCTTATACCACCTGTTTCTACCACAAAAGGACGATTTTGATCGGGTTCTACTTCAAAATAAGCTTCTCCAGCTAGTTCAATATGCCTTATGGAATCCGAAAAACCCTTTAAATAGGATAGGCTACTTTCGGCATTGAGCCAAATTACCGATTTGTCGGGTAGGGTTATTTTAGATTTTTGCCCTGTTGGATTATAGGTAACTACCAACTCCTCTTCGTCTTCTAATGATGGCTGATCTGGAATAAGTCTAATGTAGGACCAGCAGACCAGGCAAAGAAGTAAGAGAGCGGCTGCCACCTTATATATAAGGCTTTGTTTAAGCTGGGGAGAGGGATCGTCCTGGGCATCTTCAAAACCAGCTGCCAGTATACGTTCTTCCAGCTTATGGTAATTCAATGCAACTGGTTCCGGAGATTTTCTAGCCCAAATTTTAGCTAAAAGCTGATAGGATTTCTCGTTTTGCTCCGATAATGATCTCCAATCATTTAATTTCTGCAATTCTTTCTGGCTGGCATTTCCTTGCAGGCTACGAACAATTAGCTCCTCAATATCGTAATAGTCTGGTAGATTCATCCTTCAACCCATCAAATTCATAGTTTGCTGCTGGTTAAAGGTACAGACGCGCTGGTGTGCTGTAACCCTTAACCAAACCAGAAAAATATCGGAAGGAGTACTATTTACAGCTCAGATAATCGTCCACTGCAATTTTCAAATGTCGCATGGCGAGTCGTAGTTGCACTTCTACTGTTCGGACCGAAATGTCCAATAGTGCGGCTACTTTCTTGTAGGATAGACCATCTTCTTTGACCATTTTGTACACGAGTTTTCTTCTTGGAGGAAGGCTTTCAATACAGGCAAAAATGATCTCCTCAAACTGTTTTCCGGCCAGGTCGTTGCAAGGATTGGATTTGTGCTGGACCAAGAAATCAATATTATCCTTGTTCAACGAAAAATGACGATGTTTCTTATTTTTACGCAAATAGTCTAGGGATTGATTCTTGATACAGGTGTAGAGGAAACCCAAGAAGTTTTTCTTGCGAAAAGTCTTTTTCCGATGACGCAATAGCTTAATCAAAACGTCTGAGACAATATCTTCTGCTACTTGTTGTGAGGGTACAAAAATTTTGGCTAACAACAACATTCTGGCGTGGTAATGCCTGAAGAAAAGTGAAAATGCTTTTCTTTCATCCAATTCGGCTATTCTGTAAAGTAACAGGGGTAAGTCGGGTGGATCGAGTTGCTCTGAGTGCAGAGCACGACGGCTCGTCTCAGTTTGTGGGTACTGATGGATAGGATTTTCCATTTTGGGTTCTTTACTACTTAACTGTCAGATCTCGGTTAATGGTCAGTTGTGTAGTATTGATACCGTAAGGATGCTTCAGAAAATACTGCCTTAAAGTATATTTAAAACGTTTGAACTATAATATAGGGATTGTAATCCCGGTAATCAAATATTTGTTAACGTATTATTAAATTTAAGATAAAACCGGCAGGTAAGGTGCCAACAATAATGGAGCATACATACGAAGTCTCTGGAATGTCTTGCAGTGGTTGCAGTAGTCTTGTCAAAACTGCCTTAGAGTCCGTAGATGGGATTTCCTACGCAAAGGTCGACCTAGAACATCACCAGGTACAAATTGGTATGGACTACCATATTCCCCTTGGCCGACTAAAAAAGGAATTCAGGAACCAGGGGTTGCATTATGACATTCACCTTCCCGGGGAGGTTTTTAGCGGTGCGAAGCCTAAAGTAGCTCCTAATGCCGTGAAAACAGGTGAAGAGGTCAACTATTATTGCCCCATGCTCTGTGAGGGTGATAAACAATACCCGGAACCGGGTGACTGTCCGGTTTGTGGTATGATGCTGGAATCAGTCAATATTGAAGTTAACAGTCAGCAGGAAACACAAGCCTACCGTCAATGGCTCAATAAATTTTGGATTGCCCTTCTGTTTACCATACCAGTATTTATCATGGCTATGGGAGAAATGCTTGGTTGGTTACAGTTTCTGCTGTCGCTTCCGGTGGTGTTCTTTTGTGGCAGGGAGTTCTTTGTCAGAGGGTATCAATCCTTAGTAAATCGAGCCTTAAATATGTGGACCCTGATTTCAATTGGCACAGGTGCCGCTTATATCTTCAGCATTTTAGCCTTGGTTGCACCTGACATTTTTCCTGAACAATTCAAAAATACTGAGGGTGATGTTCATTTGTATTTTGAGGCGGCAACGGTAATTCTGACCTTGGTATTATTAGGTCAGGTACTGGAAATGCGGGCCAGGAAGCGGACCAACGCCGCAATCAGAGAATTGATGGATTTGGTCCCTGAA
>JANQPK010000409.1 GCA_028289505.1 Cyclobacteriaceae bacterium | reverse complement strand
ATAATTCTGCTGGATTCTTCATTGAGTTCGATGGGTGATTCGGGAATTGCAGCTGAAAGTTTTTCCAGCCTCAGGCTCTTGATATGGGTGGTTAGTTTATGAAGAATGGCCTCCCATTCTTTTAGATCCCTGGTTTCAAAGACCTTTTCAAAGCGGGTTACATAGGAATTGAATTCCTCTTGTAGTATAGAGAGGAAATTGTTGATTTTTTGCGGTTGGTAATCGTATTGCTTATAAATGTGTTCCAGGTAGGGATAATCGTATTCCTGTCGGCCTAACAGCATCACTGCCAAGTTTTTAAGGTCTAGTTGCTCAAAAGGTTTTTGTAGGTAATAGGCACTGATTTCTTTCATTCTCGATGGCTCAAAAGCCGATAATAGCAGTATTGGTGTTGGGGAAGAATTGCCGATTTGCACTAGCATCGGATCAATGGTATTTCGGTGCAGCATTAGGTCGCTTATGATCAGGTCAAAACTGTTTTCCTTCATCAAAGCATCTGCTTCACTAAATGTACTGGCGGACATTACCGATACCATCGGTATTTCCAGAATATGGGATACCATGAGTAGGGTGGACGGATCATCATCGATGTGCAGCACATGGTATGTTTTGTTTAGTTGAGGAAGGCGGTTTTCACTGTTCTTTACAGATGCTTTGGTGTCAACCATCTCTGATGGTATCAGGGGCAAAAAAACCGTAAAATTTGATCCCTGACCGATTTCAGATGATACTTCAAGGGTCCCATTAAAAAGATCTACTAACTGTTTTACAATAGATAGTCCTAACCCATAACCTGACTCTCCGGCATTACTGAGAGTGGGTTCCTGGAAGAATCGATCTTTGATCTTTCGCAGATTTTCTGGTTTGATACCTCTACCACTGTCCTTAACTGATACTCTTAAGTACGGTTCGGTATCGGTGACCATGGTTGCCTCTAATCGAACCGTTCCCTGATCCGTAAATTTGATGGCATTAACCACCAGGTTGGTTATTATTTGACTCAAACGCAACTGGTCTGTCAAATAGGTGCTCTTGCCCAAGGTATCGGGTATATCAAGAATAAAATTCAGACCCTTGGAGATGGCTTCATAGCGGTACCCGGCATGAATATCCTTTAGCAAACCATGGATATTACTGGGCTGCAAATTCAATTCCACAGCACCTTCAGTAAGTTTTTGATGATCGAGCACATCGTGTACCAAACCCGATAGATTTAGGGCGCTTCTTTCCATGGAATGTATAATGGGTTCTTGATCCTTAGTAGGTTGGTTTTTATTCAGTAGTTTGATAAGGCCCAGGATGGCATTAAGAGGGGTTCTTAATTCATGGCTCATATTCTGGAGAAATTGATCCCTTTCTTTGATGGCTTGTTGTTCCCGGTTAAGCGCTGATTTCAAGGCGCCAAACTGCTGATCAATTTTATCCCGCATACGGGCAAAGCTCCTGGCTAATACCCCAAGTTCGTCTTTCCTGGTTTGCGGTAAGACCGGTGGTGGATTATGATCGCCATCTTCCTCGTAAGATACTACTGCATTGGTGATCTGATTGATATTGCTTGAGAAAGCCTTGGCAAACAAAAGGGAAATGATAGCGGAAATTATGCAAACTAAAAGTACCAGCTTTAACGAATCGTTACGAACCAGGTAAGCACTTCTGAGCAGTAGATCGTCTTTCTGCAGATTGATAAGGAAGATTTTCTGATCTGAACTATAGTTGATGGTTTCCAGGTGATAGAGGAAACTATCTCCGGAAATGTCGTCTATAAATCCAATATTTTGGTCCCCGGGTAAGGTTTCAATGGTTTGGCCATAATCGCTAAAAAAGGAGTTGCCTGAATTACGTTGAGTACCAAAACAGATATCCATATCTTGGGCAAACAAGTAATCGCCTTTTTCATTGACCAACACCAGATAGAAATCCGGACCCATGATCTGGTTTAGTTCCTCATAAAATGCAGATAAGTCGATATTGATTACCAGCAAAGAGCGTAATGTTTGCTGCTTGTCAAAGACTTGGCCTACCGCTCTAAGGGTAGGAATAAAAGGGGTACTGATTTCCCCATATTCTTCATTCAGATTGATGTCTGAATAGTAATATTCTCCTTTAGCAACTTTTATGGCTTCCTGATAATATTTTCGGTCCCCTTTGAACTGCAATTGATGGTCAGCGGTGCGAACTACTTCTGATGCGATTTTATCGAAGCGTATTATTTCCTTACCCTTGTTTTTTACATCCAGCAACCTGATTTGAAAGTAGTTAGGCTTATTGGCAAGAATAGCAGTAAATAGCGCTTCGATGTCATCATTTGACGGCTTTGTAGTGCTGTTGACGTAGTTTGCCAAAGCCGGATTGTTTGTGGTAAGTGCGATATCGTTGGCTATTTCCGATAATAAGGAGCTGAATGACTTAACCGCCAGATTAGCGGTATACTGCATTCTTTCCTGACTGTGAGCCGTAATAACCGAGGCAGCCTGTTGATACACCAGGTATCCAACCATCAGTATTGCCATGATGTTCAGCACACTGAAGAATAGGGCGAAACGAGTGCCTAGCGAATTCCAGAATTTTACTTTGCTTCGGTTCATTCGGACAGCATCTATGGCTACGATTAATTTTGTTAATTGAAATGAAATTTAGCCATAACTAAGGTAGTCTTGTACAAGTTAAAGAAATCCTTCAGTGAACAACGAATGCTAAGGGGAAGTTGCTTGTTATTGATATTTATTTCAATTGGCTACATTTAAAAAGTTGATAAGTTTCTTTTACACTCTTCGAAAATTCAACGTCTAATCTATTAAGAGAAAAACCTTGACCAGGTAATGTTTCTTTCTGATTCTAGCTAGTAAAACACCTTGATTTTTATATTTTTAGGATTGATACTTTAAAATTTAGTTGAAATTGAAGCAAGCTGCCTTTTCTTTGGATCAGGATCCCAGACCAGCGGATTTAAAACCGTTAGTTAGCCAATACCGCAAAGTAGTTCCACCCAAGTTAGGTGCTGAACCAAGCCAGGTAAATGGTAAAAAACACAGTATAAATGCTGGGGGGAGGGTTCAATCTGGGTTGTCTGCTTACAGTGGTAGCTGGGAAATTCCACAGGTTATGCATTTGCTGCGACGGACTTTGTTTGGAGTAAAGAAATCTGATTTAGCCGTTTTCAGTAGTTTGTCACCATCCCAGGCTGTAGATAGATTGCTACAGCCATCGCCCGCACCGAGTCCTCCAATGAATTACTACAATGAGCCATCAAGTGGTGTGGAGGACCCCAGCGCTCCCTGGGGAGAGACTTGGATCGATGCGCCTTATAATAATGACTATGAAGGGCGGCGTATTACATCATTAAAATCTTGGTTGATCAACAACATCCTCAATCAGGAAGCTACCCTCTCAGAGAAGATGCTACTTTTCTGGCATAATCTTTTGGTGACTGAGAGTTGGGGTATTTTCATTGCCAAAACCAGCTATCAATATTTTGAGTTATTGCGCGGTTACTCATTTGGAAACTTCAAGGCTTTAATCAGGGAGATTACCTTGAATCCTGCTATGTTGATTTACTTAAATGGGACCCGAAATCAGAAGGAGGCTCCAGATGAAAACTACGCACGGGAGCTTCAGGAGCTTTTTTGTATTGGGAAAGGTCCCAATTCTGCCTATACTGAGGGGGATGTTCAGGCTGCAGCGAAGGTACTAACAGGCTGGCGCCATAGTTGGCAATCGGTGAATAGTGTTGGTCCGGTTACCGTATTCTTCCAGGCTGATCGACATGATACCAGTGATAAGCAGTTTTCAGCGTTTTATGGCAATCGTTTAATTCAGGGCCGGCAAGGTGAAGCAGGTGCAGAGGAATTGGACGAGTTGTTGGATATGATATTTGATAACAATGAGACTGCTCTTTATCTAAGTCGCAGACTATACCAATTTTTCGTATACAGTGAAATTGATGCTCAGGCAGAACAGCAGGTAATTAACCCCATGGCAGACTTGATTCGATCTAACAATTATGAGGTGTTGCCAGCATTGGAGGCCCTGCTCAAAAGTGAACATTTTTATGATAGTATTAATCATGGCTCACTTATCAAAAGTCCGCTGGAGCATCTGTTGGGGCTTTGGCGTACTTTAGGAGTTCAGTATCCCAATTCAGGGGATCCGGTGATGGAGTACAAAACTAATCGCAGCATGATATGGAATATGGCTGCAAAAGGATTGGAGATAGCAGATCCCCCAAGTGTATCCGGCTGGCCAGCTTATTATCAGGCACCACAATTCGACAAGGCGTGGATTACCACCGATACCATATCTTCCAGGGCTACCACCAGTGATTCCATGATTTTTTGGGGATTTTGGGTGGATAACAATACACAAGTATCAGCAGATCTGGTGGCCTTTGTAGAAGAACTGGACCATCCGGAAGATCCCAAATTGTTATTGGAAGATTTAATCGATTTACTACTGGGTATGCCACTAGGTGCATCTGAAATAGAAGAATTAAAAACCATACTTCTGAGTGGTGAAAGGGCGGACTTTTACTGGACCAATGCCTGGAATGATTTTAAGGATAATCCTGGAAATATGGAATATAAACTTACGGTTGAAACCAGGTTAAAATCCATGTTTCAAAGGTTACTGCAACGAGGCGAATTTCAACTTATGTAAATGAAGAGGAGAGCGTTTATACATCGTGCCAGCCATATGATGGCAGTACCAGGTCTTCTCGGAGGTATGGGTTTTTCCATGTCAGGTAGCGGGGCTTTATCTTCTTTCTTAAAAATTGCTTCTGATACGGATCGGGTGCTGGTGCTGGTGTACTTGGAAGGTGGAAATGATGGGCTCAATACCGTGGTTCCGCTTGACCAATTACCAGCGTTGAGCAGGGCCAGGCAACACGTTTTTCCCCACGATGATCTATTGCTTAAGCTCAATAATGCAGAAGTAGCTTTACACCCCTCTTTACCAGGATTCCGATCGCTTTACAATGAGGGGAGGTTGGGGATAATTCAATCTGTGGGTTACCCCGAACAAAACTTTTCCCATTTTAGAAGCACCGATATCTGGATGTCAGCCTCGGATTCTTCACAATTGGTTAACTCCGGCTGGAGTGGTAGGTATTTGGTTAGCCTGTTTCCCGGATATCCGGAAGCATACCCTAATCCGGATAATCCCGACCCTTTGGCGGTAGAAATTGGTAATGGTGCTTCACTCATTTTTCAGGGATCAGCGGCTGCTATGGGAATGGTGGTTAGTAACCCTGATTCATTCTATGATCTAATCGAGAATGTAGAGGAACCAACGCCTGAAACCCCAGCGGGGGATAAGCTGAGGTATGTTCGTCTTATTGCTAAACAATCAGAATTATATGGTGAAGTAGTTAAACAGGCTGCTAGTAAAGTAAAGCAACAAAGGGATTACCCTGATAATAGATTAGCTCAACAACTGAAGATCGTGGCAAGATTGATTGCTGGTGGGCTCAAGACCCCGCTTTATATGGTTCGAATAGGTGGTTTTGACACACATAGCAACCAGGTGGATGAAAGAAATCATTCTCAGGGAAGGCATGCTAATTTATTGAGTAATTTGGATCAGGCGGTTTCCAGCTTTATGAGAGATCTGGAATTTTTGGGAGTCGACGATAGAGTAGTGGGTATGACTTTTTCAGAGTTTGGCAGGCGGAT
>JANQPK010000359.1 GCA_028289505.1 Cyclobacteriaceae bacterium | reverse complement strand
TTACAAAGTAATTCTTACGAGGAAAACTTAGAAGATTCAGGAAAATTACGGGACCTTTTCCAATCCATATATACCCATCCTAAGGTAGTGATTGCCCAGGTTCAAGGACATGCAATTGCTGGTGGTTGTGGGTTAGCCACGGTTTGTGACTTTGTTTTTACCCAACCAGAGGCCAAATTCGGATATAGCGAGGTGCACATTGGTTTCGTTCCTGCAATCGTTATGGTGTATCTCATGAGACGTATTGGTGAAGGTAAAGCGAGGGATCTTCTGATATCTGGGCGATTGATTGACGCAAATGAAGCGCAAGACCTGGGACTGGTAAATCGAGTAGTATCTGCATCCTCCTTAGCGGATAGCGTGGTGGAGTTTGGGAAAATCATGATCTCTGAAAACTCCGCTCAGTCAATGAAAAGAGTTAAAAGTATGCTGCCAAAGGTGCAAGAGCTACCATTAGAGAAGGCTTTGGAATATGCCATAGAGCAAAATGCCAGGACTCGAGAAACCGAGGATTGTAGAAAGGGAATTGGGGCATTCCTAAAAAAAGAACCCATTAAATGGTGAAAGTTTCAGGTGATGACCCAATATACCTATCAGTACCTGCCAATTTTGATTTTGATCAATGTCTGAGATTTCTAGATCGAAACCCCCATGAAATTCTGCACAGGGTAGAAAATGGTCGCTGGATTAAGTTGATTGAACTCGCCAAAACACCAGTAATCATACAAGTCAGCAAAGTATCGGAACACCTTTGTGTAAAGGCATTGAACACAGAGTTGGACCAAGAGCAACGTATTACATTGGTGTCTTTTCTGGAGGAAGTATTTGATCTGAACAGTGACTTGACTGCCTTTTACCAAAAAATGCGAGGAGATCCAATCATGGGTGATCTCTGTGAAGAATATCAAGGATTACGCTTATTGGGAATTCCTGATTTGTTTGAAGCATTGTGCTGGTGTATCATTGGTCAACAAATAAATTTAAACTTTGCTTATAAGTTAAAGCAGCGATTGGTGCAGGCTACTGGAGACAAATTGCACTATATGGGAAGGGACTATTTCATGTTCCCGCGGGCAGAGGTAGTGGCTAACATGTCAGTGAAAGAGTTCTCACATTGGCAGTTTTCCGCCGCAAAAGCATCATATTTGATCGGTGTGGCAGAACAAATACAAGCAGGTGCACTTACAAAGTCGGGACTGCTGGGGAAATCGGTTGGCCATATAGAGCAGACCTTGATGGGACTTAAAGGCATCGGTACTTGGAGCGCGCAGTATGTAATGATGAAATGTCTGCGAATAGGCGCTGCCTTTCCGGTACATGATGTAGGATTACAAAATGCTATTAAAGTCATCACCGACTCACCAAAAAAACCTTCGTTAGCACAATTGCATCAACTCAACAGAAAGTGGCACCCCTGGCAGGCGTACGCTACTTTCTACTTATGGCATTCTTTGATAAAATGATTCCACCAGCTACTGATCGATTGGATTTTAGATATTTCCAAAAAACTGATTTTCCTCTAGTACAAACCATCAATAAGGATGAGCAAGCCACACGATATGTCGGTGGTGTCAAAAGTGATCAAGAAATCGAGCTCAGCATGAAAAAGTATCTCAGCTATCATTTGGAGCATCAAGGTTATGGTTACTGGTATACCACACTTAGATCTTCCGGCTCTTTTGTTGGATTCTTTATCCTAAAGATTCTGGTAGAGACCAATGAAACAGAGATCGGCTATAGGTTGATGCCAGATTTTTGGGGGATGGGGATTGCAACAGAGGGTGCCAAAGCTTTAGTTGATTACTGCTTTCAACATTTGAAGACTGATAAAGTGGTTGGTGTTACCCACCCGGAAAACTTGGCTTCTCAAAGAGTCTTGGAAAAAGCAGGACTGGTTTACCAAAAAATTGACCAATACTACCAGATGCGATGTACATATTATTCGATTAATCGGGATAAATGGATGCAGCGCTAGAGGTTTTACGTAGATATTGGGGTTATGATTCCTTTAGACCGGTTCAGGATCAAATTATTCAATCGGTTTTAGAAGGGAAAGATACCTTGGCTTTGATGCCCACAGGAGGTGGTAAATCTATTTGCTTTCAGGTTCCGACCATGATGAGAGCGGGAATGTCCTTAGTGATCAGCCCGCTAATTGCTTTAATGAAAGATCAGGTGGGTCAGCTTCAGCAACTAAACATCAAGGCTGTGGCAATACACTCAGGCATGAGCAGCAGAGAGATTGATATCAATCTAGATAATTGTATATATGGGGATATTAAGTTTTTGTACTTATCTCCGGAACGTTTAAAGTCTGAGTTGTTCAGGTCCAGGTTAGCAAAAATGGATGTGCAGTTGTTGGTGGTGGATGAAGCCCACTGTATCTCCGAATGGGGATTTGATTTCAGACCTTCCTATAGAAATATTGCAGAAATTCGCGAAAGATTGCCTCAGGTGCCTGTGCTGGCCTTGACTGCCACCGCTACCAAGGAGGTTAGAGATGATATACTAGAGCAGCTAAAGTTTAGAGATAACAATCTACTAAATAAGAGCTTTGCAAGGTCCAATTTATCCTACCAGGTCAACCTAACCGAGGATAAAATAGGTATGCTGATCAATTTGGTAAAGGGATGTGACGGGAGTGTACTAGTATATGTCAATACCCGAAAAAAATGTAGGACAATTTCAACTACCTTGAGCAGAGCAGGAATAAAAGTGGGTCACTATCATGGTGGAATGAAGCCCAATGAACGTTCTCAAATTCAAGATTTATGGTTGAATGATCATGTACGGGTAATGGTGGCCACTAATGCATTTGGCATGGGTATTAATAAACCTAATGTTCGACTAGTGGTTCACCATGACATGCCCGACCATATTGAATCTTACTACCAGGAAGCTGGCAGGGCGGGAAGGGATGGCGACCATGCAGAAGCGGTGCTGTTGTATCAAAAGGGTGATGCTGAACAAATTCGTGAGCGCAAATTGACCGAGTTTCCGGACCTCTCTTTTTTAAGAGAGGTTTATCAGCATTTGGCGAATTACTACCAATTGGCGGTTGGTAGTGTGGTGGATGACAGTTTTGAATTTGACTTAGAGGATTTTGCCCATAAATTTCAATTGAGACCGTTAGAGGTTTATCATGCTATAAGAAAGCTTAAATTTTTCGGTTATCTAGAACTGACAGACGAATTCTTCCAACCTGCTCAATTTAGATTTACCGCTGATCATCTGGATGTTTATGAGTTCCAAGTAGCCAATGCTTCTTTTGATCCAGTGATAAAAGTACTACTTAGATTGCATGGCGGCGAGCTGTTTTCCTCCCCTGTGAACATAAGTGAAAGTAGAGTAGCCAGACTGCTGGGATCGGAGACTACCCAGGTGCAAAATATATTGCAGAGTCTGCAGGATCGTGGCCTTGGGATATACCAACCACGTAAAGAACGGCCACAATTATCCTTTAGTACCCCGCGTTTGGATGCGGGCAAATTACAATTCCAATCGAACACCTACTATCACAGAAAAGAAGGCGAACTGCGGAAATTGAAGGCCATACATAGATATGTGAAAAACCAGCGGGTTTGTCGTTCTATACAGCTGTTGGAATACTTTGGAGAGATATCAGATAGAAGGTGCGGCATATGTGATGTGTGCCGGGAACCATTGTCTGAATCTGATTTCGAGGTTGTGGCAAGCGACATTCGGCAGGAACTCACCAGATCTCCACAAACCTTGATAGGTTTATGTGGAAATCTGAAACAACACCATCGAATACAGGTGGCCCAAACGGTACAATACCTACTAGATCAAGGAGAAATTGTCTACGATAAACTAGAGCGGTTGTCAATAGCCGATCTACTGGCATGAGTTTACAGCCTTCGACACCAGGATTTTAATCCGCAGCGCTATGCTCTCTCCAATACCCCAGTTCCCTAGTTCCATGGTCCCCTAGTTCCCTAGTTCCTTGGTCCATTGGTTCCCTAACCACCAATCAACCCAAAGCCGCTACACCTGGTAGTATCTTGCCCTCCATATATTCAAGTAATGCACCACCACCGGTAGATACATAACTGACCTGATCTCCGAATCCCAGTGAGTTGACTGCTGCTGCCGAATCACCTCCACCAATAAGGGAATAGGCACCTTTACCGGTAGCCTCTACCACCGCCTCAGCAATGCTAGTAGTGCCCTGGGCAAAGTTACTCATTTCGAAAACGCCCATGGGACCGTTCCATAATATGGTTCGGCTTTCCATAATGGTTTTGCTAAATACTTGTCGCGCCTCTGGTCCGATATCCAGTCCCATCCAGCCATCGGGGATAATATAATTGTCTACCACCTGCTGATTGGCCTGATTGGAAAACTCATCTGCTATTACTGAATCCTTGGGAAGCAATAGATCAACGTTATTGGATTTGGCTTTCTGGATGAGTTTTAAGGCTAAATCAAGCTTATCCTCTTCCACCAGTGAACTACCTATCTGCCCGCCTACAGCTTTGAAAAAAGTGTAGCACATGCCACCACCAATGATAAGGTTGTCCACTTTATCCAGCAGTTTCTCGATGATTAGAATTTTATCTGAAATTTTTGCACCTCCCATGATGGCGGTGAGTGGCTTTTCACCATGCTGCAAAACCTTGTTGGCATTCTCCAGCTCAGCTTGCATTACATACCCAGCCACCTTATCGTGAAAGAATTCTGCCACTACCGCAGTACTGGCATGGGCACGATGAGCAGTACCAAATGCATCATTCACATAAACATCCCCCAGTTTTGAAAGGGCTTCAGCAAAATCACGATCTCCCTTGGTTTCTTCAGCATGAAACCTGAGGTTCTCCAATAACAATACCTCACCTTTGTTCAGGGCAACAGCAGCACTTTCTGCATCAGTGCCCACACAGTCTCCAACAAAATGTACGGTGGTGCCCAACTTTTCGGAAAGATGGGTTACCAGGTGTTTTAACGAGAACTTTTCTTCGGGACCAGTTTTTGGCCTTCCCAGATGTGACATCAATATTGCAGACCCCTGGTCTTGCAGTATTTTGTTGATGGTTGGCAATGCGGCTTTAATTCTGGTATCATCGGTAATTTGAAACTGGTCATTTAGTGGCACATTAAAATCGACCCGGATCAAAGCTTTTTTGTTCGCGAAATTATAGTCTGCTACTGTTTTCATAATTGACTGATTTAAGAACTTTTGGAGTGAACTACTTACTGGCAGCCCTTCTTAATCGATTGTTAATGGCTACACCCAGACCCCTCTCAGGTACCAGTTCGGCAAAAATATGGCTTATGTTCATGCCATCCAATTTTCTGAGGGAAGCAAATAGATTTTGCGCAGCTTCAATCAGGGAACCATTGGCTGACAGTTGAATTTGCCGCTTATTGCTGACTTGATCAAAGTGAGTGCTATAACTTAAAATCCCAACTTGGTTCGGGCCGTGTTGGTCCAGCAAATCAGCAATATTACCGATGATGATAGATTTATTGGGGGCGTAATGATGCTTAAGCATACCGGGTGCAACTGGCTTTACCTTGGAAGTGAGAGTATTCACCGGACCCACAATATCTTCAATCTGCTCCTTGGTCACTCCCCCTGGTCTATAGATAACTGGGTATCCATTTTCAATACCCACAATAGTGGATTCAATTCCTATATGGCACGGTCCACCGTCCAGAATGTAGCTAATATGGTCTCCCAATTGGTCTGCAACGTGCTGGGCGGTTGTAGGGCTGACATAACCAAAGGGATTTGCACTGGGGCATGCCAATGGAAAATCCAATCTATTCAGCAGGGAAAGTGCCAAAGAGTGATCAGGTACCCGAATCGCTACGGTTGGAAGGCCACTGGTAACCAAATCGGGGATATGGTCTTTTCTAGGAACAACTAAAGTAAGAGGACCAGGCCAAAAATGATCGGCCAATTGGTTGACTATTGGATTTACATCTACAGCAACATCGGTAAGGTGTGAAGCCGATGGCATGTGTACGATCAATGGATCGAAATGAGGACGGTTTTTTACTTCGAATATTCTGGATACCGCGGATAAATCAAAAGCATTGGCACCCAGGCCATACACGGTTTCGGTAGGTATTCCTACCAGATCTCCTCGTCTTAAAGCTTCCGCTGCTTTTTCAATATCAGAACCTATGATGGACAGGGCAGTTAGATTTTCTAAAAAAAATTACATGTATTGGGTATTTGAGAAACTTGGATTTTTGTTCTCATGGGGTAGGACTACATTTGTATAGTAAGTAGTTAATTTATTCGTAGAATAGTTTGGTTGATTAATAATTAGTGGTTTTTAAGTTTAGTGTTTAATGTTACGACCCCGCCCTTGAGGCGGGGTTTTTTTTACCCTACTCAATAATAATAGTCACTTTATTTACTCTTTTGGCCTCCAGTTTTCCGGTTTGCACTCCTGCACCATAATTGTTTTTGTCTCCTTTTACTGCCGATACATAGTATATTTTGGCATCCAATCCCTTAAAAGTGACCATACCTTTATCATTGGTTTTACCTGATTGTACAGGGTTCTTTTCCTGTTGAAAATCAGTCTCACTACCGTATAAGGTGACTACCACATCTGATTCAATATTGCCCAGATCATTACGAATATTAATTTTAAGACTGGTAGGGATCATTTCGTTGGAGGTAAATCCAGATCCTAACAGGAAAACAAAGAAGAAAGAAAAAATAACAAGCTTTTTCATGGATGATAGTTTTAAAAATGCATCAACTTAAAGTTAATTCATTAGTTGAAAAGCAGCAATAGTATGTACAGGATCGAGCGAACAGCGTGGAGCATGCAGCTGCTGCGACCGTTTACCAAAGGTACAGCCTGCCTGCAGCTGTTGCTGTATGCTGTATGCTGTAGCTGTAGCTGTATGTTGTTATTACTGCTTCATAATCCTTTTACCCACCAAAAGATACTGGTCTCTTTCCTGCAAGGGATGGAATTCACTGGCCTGGATATCGCGAGCCAGTCGTTCAAGCGGAGATCGCTTGTAAAATGAACCTCCACCCACAATACCAATTGCTTGATTCACCACCTTATTAACTGATTTGGATAACACTGTTTTACGTGCTAAAATTCTATTGCTGTTTTCGTCTACTGGTTGGAAATCCAAGTTGTTGGCAATGTGCACCATATCTTTCCATAAGGTTTCGCTTAAGGTCATTTCATTGTAAAGCTCACCTAGCTGATAGGGGAGGTGAGGTTTGGGTTTGGGGTTTTTTTTCGCTTCAGAAACGGCTATTTCATAGGCCTTTTGAGCTATACCCAGGTAAGCGGACATAATCAAAGGCATGGCCACGGTAAGCACCACGTTCCAGAACGGGTGGAACTCTCCTTGTGGGCGTCTCAATGCTATTGCCTCTTCTGGCACAAAGACTTGGTCAAATTGAATGGTGTTGGATCCCGTACCCCGCATACCCATGGTATCCCAGTCACTCAAAACGGTTACACCTTTATTGGATAAGGGAATACCAAAATGTAGCACTTGCCAACCTGCTTTTGGGTCGTGATAAGGGGCACTGGTTACCGCAACATGCCCATAGGCCGATTGACTGGCAAAGAACTTCTTACCTGAAACCAAATAGCCATTTTCTACTTTGATCATTTCCCCGTTTGATTCCAGCCAGTCGCGGGCCCCGGTACTTATCAGAACCAATTCTTTCTCCACCACTTTTTTTAGTACATCCGCACCACCCTTCCCTTTTTTAAACTTCCAAACATTGGCGGATACCAGATGAGAATGCATGGAAAGCGATAGCGCGGTTGAGCCACAATATTGTCCTATGATCCTGATATGATCACAAAACTCGCGGTGACTTATTCCCAGCCCACCTAATGATTCCGGAACCAGTGCAATAAAAAAACCGTGCGCCTTAAGGTCGTTGTAATTCTCTTCGACGAAAGATCCTAGTTGGTCATAACCAGCAGCTCTTTCCTCAAATCTTTTACCCAGTTCGTGGGTTAAACCGAAGTCTATCATTGTTTCTTGATAAGTATTCATGGACGTTTGTTTAGTTTCATCAACTATTTATAGATTGAGAAATCCAAACCTTACCGAAGTTTGCTTTTGAAGTAAAGAAATCTAGGTCCAGCGGGGTTACCTGATAATGGCTACGCCACCACGCTTTTCAAAAATCTCAGGGTCGTCGGGGAATCTAAAACGCATCAGATAGGGATAAGTACCAATTGGTACATCTTTACCCCTATAAGTTCCGTTCCAGTTGAAAAACTTATCGGAACTTTCAAAGATCATTTCTCCCCATCGGTTGAAAATGAATACTTGGAAATCATCCGCAATATCACTGGGATTATGAATATAGAAAGTACGATTCTCAGGAATGCTGCTTTCTGGTCTGATGGCATTGTGTGCAAAGATTTGTGGAGGACAAATATCAAACAGGCTGATAGATTCCAGCGTACTACAGGAGACCCCGAAGGCTTCATTAGATACTAAAACAGAGAAATTTCCCCTTTGATTAACATTAATTGCGGGCAGATCTCGAGTTCCCGGGATTTCAATTCCTCCTGGATCAAACCAGATTATCTCAACATTGGACTGATTGACATTGGCCTCAATGATGGTGGCTGCTTGGTTTTCACAATCAGAAAAGGCTTCTAGTTCTACCAGTAAGGGCGGCCTGATCTGCACATCAGAAATGGTAGCTTCGGATTCACATACGTTCTCGTTGGTGCCGACACGTACGCTGTAAGTGCCACTTTGAGTGACACTGTGTTGACGGGCTACTGCACCATCAATACGGGTACCATTCACTGGGCTGCCTTCGTACCATTGATAGGTGTAGGTGAGTGTTGGGTCAGGATTGGTGACATTGGCTGTTAAGATTCTGGATCCGCTGCAATCCTGAGCAGCAGTATCAATCTCTACCAATATGTTTTCCGCCAGATTGACTTGCACAGTTCTGGTTGAGTCGCATAGTACATTATTGGGGTCTTCCACGGTGATGGTATAGGTGCCAGGCTGATCCACAGTGACTGAGGTAGCACCTGGAGTCACGTTGCCCGGACCTTGAACGTCTAGCAGTTGACCGGAAGTAGTGTAGAATATAGTGGCGACATTTCCACAACCGTCTACGAAGTCCTGAACGTCCAGATCGATATTATCAGCCTCTACATCCACATCCAGATCCGCAATCGATTCGGTACATCCATTAACAGTAGAGGTAACTTCAACTGAATAAATTCCCGGCACCAAACCAGTGATTTCGAACCCATCGCCACCTGGTATCATGGAACTTACCGGTACATTACTAGAGCTAATCTGGCTATTGGTACTTTGATCAAATAATACATAGTTTACCGGGAATACGCTAGGGTCGGGTATAAAAACTCTTATAATACCATCATCAAAATCGCAACTGGTCGGCACTACGTCACTTCCCGCCAGGAAATTAGCGTCTACGTCTTGTATCAATATCCCGTCTATGGTCTCCCGGCATTGGCTGACGTTGTCGATCAAAGATACTGAATAAACTCCTGCAGTGAGCAAAGGCACATTAATCGCTCCAGGTCCACTGGCGGTATCGATCACAGTATTGGTGCCATCGGTGGTTTCAACCGTAAAACTTCCCGTTGATAATATATTTACATCGATGCTTCCCTGGGCTAATCCACAACCTGGAGAATCATTACCAGTAGCGGTGAGAGAAGGTGGGGGCAAAACTGTAATATTTACTGAATCACTGGTAGTACAAGAAGTAACATTGTCGGTTACATTCACCACATACAGATAATCTCCTGGGATATCAGTGGCTACATCCTGGATTCTGGTGGTATCGGCCGGGTTACTAATTACACTTCCATCCAAGGTTACAATCCATTCAAAAGTGGAGTTGGGGTTAGCAGCATTAAGGCTATCGGCTGGATCGTTTATACAATAAATCCTGTCGGGACCCAGGTCTACATTGGGATTTACAGGATTGGCCAGAAAGCTACTACTGTTGCTGCATCCGGCCTGGTTGGTTACCATTACCGAATAAGATCCAGGCTGGGTGATGGTGACGGTATTGGTGGTATCACCTGTAGGCATCCATAAATAGGTCAAGCCAACGGTGTCAGCGGAAGCAGCAGTGACAGTAGCGGAGCCATTACATAGTGGTACAAATGCGGGAATACTATCCAAAACTGGCCTTCCTGAGATCTC